>NZ_JAIXSV010000181.1 GCF_027484505.1 Asticcacaulis sp. | reverse complement strand
TTCCACACGGCGCCATTGCTTTCCAGCACCTCGCACCACAGCTTTTCGAGCCTGAGGACATTAAAAGCGTGCTCGATCATCTGAAATTCGACCCACGCCCCCAGCCCCTTACCGCGCGCGGTGGTTTCGGCCAGATAGAAGGCCCAGGCCGCCTTTTGCGACAACAGGTCGATATCGACGAAATTGGCCAGCCCGACCGGCTGCCCGTCCCATTCGATGATGAAATAGCGCCGCGTCTCATTGCCGCTTAAGGCCTCAAACCACGCCTCATGCCGCTCACAGGGGATCAGGGTGTCGGTGTACATGTAGCGGCGCACCTCTTCGCGATTGCGCCAGTCAAACAGGCGCTCGCGGTCTTCGGGAGCCAGCGGCCGCAGGGTGGCCAGAGAAGGTGACGCCAACATGGGACTACATCTTTCACAGACGGGACCCTGTGAGGATAACACTGTGCGGTTAACATCACGTTCGCAGCGCTTTAGCCGCCCTAAACCCACTCTGCACAAAGCATCGCTTTCCTTCGCAGCGGGCGGGGACTAAAAGCCTCTTCAAAGAGGCACTAGGGTCCAAACCCGATCAGGGTTTGCGGCGTGATATGAGCGCAGATGGTTCCGTTTCAGGAGCAAAATCGCAGGAAGGGTTACCCCTTTCAAGATTATGCGACGCCAAACGGGGCGATCTGCGCCATACCCCTTCGGGGCGCGGTGACTTTTGCGCCCGGAGACGTCGATTGTCGCTTGTGGAGGTCACTCCACGGCGCGCCAATCTCCTGTCCGGACACAAAAGTCACGTTGCGTCACGTCCGAAACCTGATCGGGTTTGGACCCTAAACCCTCATCTTTTGAACCGCCGCGGACTCTCCTTTATGCTCGCACTGCCGCTCTCCTGGCCGCTCGAAGGCCGGCGCGTCGTCCTGATCGGGACGGGCGACTGGCTTGCGCGTAAGCTGACCCTGCTGCGGCGCACCCCGGCGACCTTGAGCGTCTATACGCCGGATGATGAGACGACCTATGAGGGCGTGGTGCCGGAACGCCGCTGGCCCACCGTCGAAGACCTGAGCGACGCCACCTTTGTCATCGTGGCGTTTGAGGATCGCGCGCTGGCCGAACAGGGGACGGCGCTGGTGCGCGCGGCGCATAAGCCACTCAATGTCGTCGATAATCCTGATCTCGGCGATTTTCACGTCCCGGCCATTATCGACCGCGGCCCGCTGTCGATCGGCGTGGCCACCGGCGGCACGGCTCCGGTTCTGGCCCGCGAAACGCGTCGCCGCATTGAGGCCGCCGTGCCACCGTCCGAAGCGCAACTGGCCGAATTTGCCCTGCGCCTCAGCCCGCACCTGCGCGCCCTGTTGCCCAATGTCGATGCCCGCCGCCGCTTCTGGGAAAGCGTGCTGGAGTCCGACGCGGCGCGTCTGGCCCGCGAAGGCCGCATTGATCAGGCTGTCGAAATCGCACTCGCCGCCGCGCGCAATCCGCAACCGCGTCAGGGCGTCGTGCATCTGGTCGGGGCCGGTCCCGGCGATCCGGAGCTTCTGACGCTGAAGGCCCTGCGCCTCCTGAGCGAAGCCGATGTCATCGTCTATGACCGGCTGGTCGGCGACGGCATTATGGACATGGCGCGCCGCGACGCTGAACGCTTTTATGTGGGGAAGGCGCGCTCCAACCATTCGGTGCCGCAGGATCAGATCCACAGCCTGCTGGTCGAACAGGCGCGGCTGGGCAAGCGCGTTGTGCGCCTCAAAGGCGGCGATCCGTTCGTCTTCGGGCGCGGCGGCGAAGAGGTCGAAGCACTGAAAGCGGCGGGCATCGAAGTCCATATCACGCCGGGCATTACGGCGGCCCTGGGCTGCGCGGCCTCAACCGCTGTGCCCCTGACGCACCGCGATCATGCGCAGAGCGTGTCCTTTATAACTGGGCACGCGAAAGATGGGGATTTCGAGCACAACCCGCTGGCGCTCGACTGGGACCGGCTGGCGGCGCACAACCATACGCTGGTCGTCTATATGGGCATCCACACGGCCCAGACGATTTCTGAAAAGCTGACCCAGCACGGGCGCGCGCCCGATACGCCGGTTCTGGTCGTCGAAAACGGCACCCGACCCGACGAAGTTTGCAGACTGACCTGTCTGTCTGATCTGCCGAAAACCCTGCGCGCCGATCCGCCCAAGGGCCCGGCCCTACTCATTATCGGCGAAGTCGCCGCCCTTTATCAGCCGACGGCCGCGCACCCCGCCGTCGCCGAACCTGCGAGGATTGCATGAAACTCCTGACCGCCAATCGCCTGACCGATGGTCTGGTGCTGTGGTATGCCGGAGGCCCGGATCTGTCGGGCTGGACCGAAGACGCGGCGCTGGCCACCCGCCTTGAGGACGAGGCAGCAGCGGCCCTGCTCGAAGAATGGAAGGCGCGCGAAACCGAAGTGGTCGCGCCCTACCTCGTGCCGCTCGTTGATGAGAATACCCTGGTCAAGCGCGAATATGTGCGTGAGCACGTGCGCGCCAATGGCCCTACCGCGGGTCAGACCGCCTTCGACACCGCCCGTCAGCACCAGCGCGGAGAGGTTTTCTAATGTACGTTTATGACCAGTTCGACCACGCCATGGTCACCGCCCGCAACGCCGAATTCAAGGATCAGGTCGAACGCCGCCTGAAGGGCGAGCTGAGCGAGGATCAGTTCAAGCCCCTGCGCCTGATGAACGGCCTGTACCTGCAACTGCATGCCTATATGCTGCGTATTGCCGTGCCCTATGGCGTGCTGTCGTCGCGTCAGATGCGCACCTTCGCCCATATTGCGCGCACCTACGACCGCGATTTCGGCCACTTCACCACGCGCCAGAACATCCAGTTCAACTGGATCAAGCTGGCCGACACGCCGCAGATTCTCGAAGACCTCGCCGCCGTCGAAATGCACGCCATCCAGACGTCAGGCAACTGCATCCGCAACACCACCACCGATCAGTTCGCCGGGGCGGCGAAGGATGAGATCGACGATCCGCGTCCGTGGGCCGAGCTGATCCGTCAGTGGTCCACCTTCCACCCGGAATTCACCTTCCTGCCACGTAAGTTCAAAATCGCCATCACCGGCGCGACGCGCGACCGCGCCGCCATCCGCGTGCACGACATCGGGCTGCAACTGACCGACAAGGGCTTTGATGTCTATGTGGGCGGCGGCATGGGTCGTACCCCGCATCTGGGCCACCTCATTAAGTCGGGCTTGTCCGGCGAAAAACTGCTCAGCTATCTCGAAGCCGCGCTGCGCGTGTATAACCGGTATGGCCGCCGCGATAATATCTATAAGGCGCGTATCAAGATCCTCGTCTCGGCGCTTGGTCCGCAGGAATATGCGCGTCAGGTCGAAGAAGAATGGGCGACGCTCGATCAGGCGCAGATCGACGCCCCGCACGCCGAAATCGCCCGCATCAAGAGCTTCTTCCCGCAGCCGGCCTATGCCGATAAGGCGTTTGACGCCGCCGCGCTGGACCGCACCAAGGCCGCCGATGCCGGTTTTGCCCGCTGGGTGCGCAACAATACGCTGGCCCACCGCCGCGACGACCACGTGTCGGTGACGATCTCGCTGAAACCGACCGGCCTGCCGCCGGGCGATGCCTCTTCGGCACAGATGGACGTGATGGCCGATGCCGCCGATCGCTTCGCCTACGGCGAATTGCGCGTCAGCCATGAGCAGAATATCATCCTGCCGCACGTCGCCAAAGCCGATCTCTATGACCTCTATCGCCTTCTGGATCAGAACGGTCTGTCTTCTGCCAATGTCGGTAAGATCACCGACATGATCGCCTGCCCTGGCCTCGATTACTGCTCGCTGGCCAATGCGCGCTCAATCCCGCTGGCGCAGGACATTTCGCAGCGCTTTGCCGACGCCGAACTGACCGATAAGATCGGCGATCTTCAGATCAAGATTTCCGGCTGCATCAATGCCTGTGGTCACCACCATGTCGGCCATATCGGCATTCTGGGCGTCGATAAGCAGGGCGAGGAATTTTATCAGATCCTGCTGGGTGGCCGCGCCGATGAGCAGGCCGCGCTGGGCGTCATTACGGGCAAGGGCCTGAGCGCCGAAGCCGTGCCTGCCGCGCTGGAGCGCCTGATCAAACTCTATCTCGAACTGCGCACGGATGAGACCGAGCGCTTCATCGACACCGTGGGCCGCCTTGGCCGCGACGCCTTTGCCGGAGCCCTGCATGAGCCAGCTTAATTCTTCCCACGCGCCGCAACTGGTCAGCGATCAGGGCGAGGTGCGCGCCAATGGCTGGACCCTGCTGGCCGACGATGAGGCCATCGGCGTCGATCAGGCGGTACTGAGCTTTGCCCGCGCCGTCAATGAACTGGATGGGCTGAATGGCCGCTACGGTGTGCGCATTGCGCCGGGCGACGATGTTCGCCTGCTGACGCCTTTCCTGTCCAAGATTGCGCTGATCGAGGTGGCCTTTCCGGGCTATCGCGACGGGCGCGGCTATTCGACCGCGCGCATCGTGCGTCAGGACTTAGGCTTTGACGGCGAAATCCGCGCCGTCGGTGACGTGCTGCGCGATCAGCTGTTCTGGATGATGCGCTGCGGCTTCGACAGCTTCCTGCTGAAGGACGCCGACCCGGCGGGGGCAATTGCCTACGCCCGTTCTCTGTACAAAACTGCCTATCAGTCCGCCGCCGACGGTCTGAAACCCGTATGGGCCCTGCGCCATCCCGCGTAAGGGTTCGGAGTCCGTTATGACTGTGCTGATCAATAATCTGGTGGCCGATACGCCTGACCACGAACACGCGCGCAAGCTGTCGGCGAAGTACGAAGGCTGGAACGCCGAGTCGATCCTGCGCGACACCATCGGTCAGGAGTTCGCTGGCAAGATTGCCCTCACCTCGTCCTTCGGGGCCGATGCGGTGGCGCTTCTGCATCTGGTGGCGAAGATCGACCGCACCACGCCGGTCATCTTCCTCGATACCGACCGCCATTTCTTTCAGACCCTGCAATATCGCGATGAGCTGGTCGAGGCGCTGGGGCTGACCAACCTCACCAATCTGCGTCCGGCGCTGGAAGACATCCGCGCGCTTGATCCGAAAAACACCCTGTTCCAGAGCGACCCGGATGCCTGCTGCGATTTCCGCAAGACGAAGCCTCTGGCGGCGGTGACAAAGGACTATGCGGCGTGGATTTCCGGCCGCAAGCGCCATCAGGCCGCGACGCGCGCCAACCTGTCGGTCGTGGAATTTGACGGGCGCAATTTCAAGATCAATCCGCTGGCCAACTGGACGGCGCAGGACGTGGCCGACTATATCCGCGCCCATAACCTGCCGGAACACCCGCTGGTGGCGCAGGGCTATCCGTCGATTGGCTGCTTCACCTGCACCAAGCCGGTCGAAGAGGGTCAGGACGCCCGCTCAGGTCGCTGGGCCGGTCAGGACAAGACCGAATGCGGCATCCACCTCAATGTCTATGACGACGGCGAGGGCATCTGACGTCTCTTTGCACGGGCCATTCTTCTCTCCTCCCTGTGCGAAGCATGGGGAGGTGGATTTTGCCGAAGGCAAAAGACGGAGGGGGGCGACTCCGCGTGTCGCACCGCACAGTTGCCTGCTTACGGTCAGGAAAGTGTGTCCGTTGTACAGAGACGCGTTCACTTCCGTCGATACGTCGTCTCGCATACCCTTGGCACAGAGAGCAGAGACGAGTCGAAAGAATAAAACCTAGAGCGCAATCCGATAAAGTGGATACCACTTTTCGGAAAAATTGCGCGACTAAACAAAAACTTAGAGCCATTCGGCGGCTCAACGTAGCCGACGAATGCTCTAGGCTGCGGTGACGAATTAACGTTTGCGGCCTCCCTCCTCCCCATTTTATGGGGAGGTGCCGAGTTTACGAGGCGGAGGGGTATCTTCACGAGGAGGTATACCCCTCCGTCAGCGTCGCTTCGCTCGCTGCCACCTCCCCACGAGTGGGGAGGAGAAATAACCGAATTAAATCTTAAATCGTCACCGCAGCCTAATGCGAGGCCCCGTCCCATTGACGAATAGTCAAGCTGGCGACATCCACATCCGGCACGCAGCGCAAATTGATCGCCGTCATCTCCTTGCCGTCCGGACCGATACCTTCGCTAAAAGGCGCCACGCCGCAGACATCGCAGAAATAGTGCTTCAAACGATGCTGATTGAACGTATAGACAGACAGGTCTTCACGCGCACCATTTAACCTAAAATCGGCACGCGGCACAAAGGCCAGCAAACTGCCTCTGCGTCGGCATAGCGAGCAGTTACAGTCGATAGCGGTTGTGAATTCGCCGTCGGCCTCAAACGCGATCTTGCCGCAATGGCAGCTTCCGGGATGCGTCGGCATGGTGCGTCTCCTGTTTTATCCATGTAAACCGAGGGCGCAGCGAAAAGCCAGAGCGCACAGCGGAAAAGACGTCAAAACGCCCCTGCCTTCACCACAGTGAGACGCGTCTTACGGCGCGACGAAAAACGTCTTCGAGCAGTATTCGCACGTGATATGCACCTGACCGTCCGGTTCCAGCATGTCCGATTGTTCATCGGCTGAGAAGGAACGCACCAACTCCTCGACGCGGGTTTGCGAACAGCGGCACAGCTTGGCGATCGGCTTGGGTGGCGACAGGCGCACGCCGTCTTCGTGGAACAGGCGATAGAGCAGACGCTCAGCCTCCAGCTCGAAATCGGTCAGCTCCTCTTCGCCCAGCGTCGCAAACAGGGCGCGCACGTGCTCAAACGCCTCGCGCGTATCGCCGCGGCTGTCGTCGCCGGCCAGCGCCTGAATCATCGCCCCGGCGGCGCGCCAGCGTTCGCCTTTGGGCGTCGTTTCGCGCGACACGGCCAGCTTGATCTGCGTCGGAATCTGCTCAGACTGCGCAAAATAGTGCTCGGCACACAGGGACAGGGAATCGCCCTCAATCGGCGTCACGCCCTGATAGCGATCGCCCATGCCGTCGGGCTCCAGCGTCATGATAAAGGTGCCCTGACCCAGCAATTGCTGCGCCCCCAGCGACTGAAACTTGCCGGCATTTTCGGCCTCAAGTGCCTTCAGCTCCTCCGGATCGAAGCGGCAGAAGCCACGCAATGAACCGCGCGTATCGTAATCCGCCACGACGTAGCGCACCACGCCCTGCCCCTGCGCCTGCATGATCAGCCGTCCCTCGAACTTCAGCGCCGAACCGACCATGACGGCCAGCACGCAGGCTTCACCGAGCAACGTCGCAATGGCGTCCGGATAGGCGTGGGCGTCAAGAATGGCGTTCAGCGTTTCGTCGAGGCGCACCAGACGCCCATGCACGGGAAGCGTGTCCAGCACAAAACGGGCGGCATAGTCCTGCGACGGCAAAGGATAGGAGGTCATCGAAAATCACACAAAAAGGCACATAGGCGGCGGAGATAGTTTCAACCTTGACCGGTTTCAAGGCATTACTGCGGCAATACTGCTACCTTAGCCGATCCGCCCGGTCAAAAAAAGCCGAAGACGCGGGAAATACTGACAAAGGCGGTTGTCTTGCGGGGGCTTTTGGCCTAATCCCGCGCATAAATTTGGTGGCTTTAGCGACCCGTCTTTATCCCCTCGGACATGATTATGCACATGGCTCCCGCAAGCGTAAACCTCGCGACACTCGTTCTCGATTTCGACTCGACCTTCACGAAGGTCGAGGCGCTCGATGTGCTGGCGGAGCAGCTCTTTTCGAGCGATCCGGCGCGCCTGACGGACCTGAAGTCGATCAAGGACCTGACGGACCTGGCCATGTCGGGGGAGATCGGTTTCGGTGAGGCCCTGCAACGCCGTATCGCGATCCTGAAACCGTCGCGCCCCGATATTGAAGCGCTGGCTGAGGCCTTAAAAGCCCAGGTGTCGGCCTCCATCGCGCGCAATCGCAAGGTGTTTGAGGAAAACCCCGGCAAGATTCGCATCATCTCCGGCGGCTTCCACGAATTTATCGACCCCGTCGTGGCCGAATACGGCATCAAGCCGGAGCACGTGCTGGCCAACCGTCTGGTCTTCGGCGACGACGGCGTGGCCACAGGCGTCGATCAGGACAATCCGCTGTCGAAGGACGGCGGCAAGATCGTGGCGCTCAGAAGCTGGGCCGACCTGTCCGGGGCCATTGTGATGGTCGGCGACGGCTGGACCGATTACGAGGTCTATCAGGGTGGCGCGGCGGATCGCTTCTACGCCTTCACCGAAAACGTCAGCCGCGAAAAGGTCGTGGCCGCCACCACCGCCAGCGAGGCCACACAGGTCGTCGCGTCGTTCGACGAAGTGCTGCATAACGAAGGCTACGAAGGCCGCTATTCCTTCCCGCGCTCGCGCATGAAGATGCTGCTGCTGGAAAACGTCCACCCGGTCGCCGTCCAGCATTTCCGCGATGAAGGTTACGACGTTTCGACGCTGAAAGGCGCACTGGACGAAGACGATCTGATCGAGGCCATTGCCGGCGTGCACGTTCTGGGCATCCGCTCCAAGACCAATGTGACGCGCAAGGTGCTCGACGCCGCTGACAAGCTGATGGCCATTGGCGCCTTCTGCATCGGCACCAACCAGATCGACCTCAAAGCCGCGTCGGAAAAGGGCGTGGCCGTGTTCAACGCCCCCTATTCCAACACCCGTTCGGTGGTGGAAATGGTCATGGGCCTGACGGTCATCCTGACACGGAACATCTACGACAAGTCGATCCAGATGCACACCGGCAAGTGGGACAAGTCGGCCACCGGCGCGCACGAGGTCCGTAACAAGACGCTGGGCATTATCGGCTACGGCGCCATCGGTTCGCAGCTTTCGGTGCTAGCCGAAGCCTTCGGCATGCGCGTCATCTATTACGATGTCGCCGAAAAGCTGACCATGGGCAATGCCAAACGCTACCGCACCATGGACGCCGTTCTGGCCGAAGCCGATGTGCTGTCGCTGCACGTCGATGGGCGCGCCGAAAACAAGAACATCTTTGGCAAGGCGCAGTTTGCCAAGATGAAGGACGGCGCGCTGTTCATCAACCTGTCGCGCGGCCACATCGTCGATATCGAGGCCCTGGCCGAAGCCGTCCGTACCAAGAAGATCTACGGCGCGGCGGTCGATGTCTTCCCCGAAGAACCGCGCACCAATGACGATCCGTTTGAAAGCCCGCTGATGGGCCTGCCCAATGTCATCCTGACGCCGCACATTGGCGGCTCGACCGAAGAGGCGCAGGAAGCGATCGGTGAGTTCGCTTCAGAGCGTCTTTTGAACTTCATCAGCCGTGGCGACACCACCTTCTCGGTCAATATGCCGAACGTGCAACTGTCTGAGGTCGAAGGGCGTCACCGCTTCCTGCACATCCATCAGAACGTGCCGGGCGTCATGGCGGCGATCAACAACATCATCGCCAAGTACAATCTGAACATTCTGGCGCAGCACCTGAAGACCAATGAGCAGTTGGGCTATGTGATCGTCGATGTGGACCGCGGCTATTCGCGTGAGGCGCTGGATGAGCTGAAGGCCGTCACGGGTACGCTGAAGTTCCGCTCATTGGTGTAGGAGGCACGGGGCCGGATGGCGACTTCCGATGCGTTTCCCGCCGTCTTTCAGGCTCTGCGAAGCCTGATGATCGAGGCGGCCCCCGACATGGTCATCACGGCCGATACCGACTGCTGCCTGACGCTCAAAACGACGTGGACCGAGGCGCGCACGGGTGAACCGGCGTGGTTCGGCTGGCTGGCGCTCAAAAAATCCTACGTGGCCTATCACCTGCTGCCACTTTATTCCTTGCCGGAACTGAATGCGCGTGTGCCCGCAAGCCTTGAAAAGAAGCGGCAGGGCAAGACGTGCTTTGGATTCAAAACCATCGACCCGGCGCTGTTTGATGATCTGCGCGCCCTGACCGCCGCTGCGGCCGCTCAGGAAGAGGCATTAAAAGCCGCTATAGGCTGACACAGAAAAGGCCCCCGCCAACTGGCTGAGGGCCTTTTCTGTATTGAGAGCCTTAATCCAGAAAGAACACATCGTCCTGCGGCGGCGGTGCATCCAGTCCGGCGAGACGACGCCAGGCCTTCCATACGGGTTCCGGCACGCGCGGCGGGCGGGCCCCATTGGGGTCGAGCTTCTGCACAAAGCTGAAACGCAGGCCCATCTTGTGCGGCTGGGTCCATACCGGTGAGCCGAACTTGACCACCTGACCGGCCACATCCAGCAGCCACAGATCACCGGCGTTTTGCGGCATGTCCTTGACCAGAACCTGCGCGCCGGAGGCACTCTGGTTGACGATGTCGCACACAACCTCGGTGCCGCTGGGCAGCAACAGCAACGCGCCCGACGCCTTGCAGTCAAAACGCGGCTCGGCGCGGCGGTTGAGGAACTGCTGAAACGGCTGAATCACCTCTACGCCCGCTTGCGGCGAGGTCACGGAAGGCGAGGGAGAACGGCCGTCTGAAGCAGACATGGGGTTAGAGGTCTTTCGCGGGGAAGTTGGGTTAAGGTAGTACACAGCCATTTATAAAAGGTTCTTTTTATAGATGTGGTCAGGCACGGCTGTGCTTACGCACAACCCAAGCCCGGAGATGACGAAAACGCGACGGATTATCGAAAAACGCTGAAAGCAGCCGGTGAGGCCGGGTACTGAACGCCAATAAGGCAACTCACCGGGATTGCGGCGAACCTTAAGGCGCAGCGGTGAAGACTTCCTTTACGGGGGTTGACTTTTCCACCGCCGCATCGCATATGGCGTTTTGCTGCGGTGCAATGCCGCACCTGACTGGCCGCGTGAGGTCGGGCGACCCTAGTATCGTGAATTTGAAGTTCGCTTCATTCTGATATCGAGAGCCGGGCGAACTTCAAATTCAAAAAACGATACTAGATACAATAAGTGGCTAGTGTCCTGTGAATCTGAAATTCGCCAGAGGACGATATCAAGCACATGCGAATTTCAGATTCAGGACACTAGCTGTCCCGACAAGCCAGTTTTAACGGATGACAGATGTGCGAACCCTGTTCGCGCTTGATAATCTTTAAAAATTTAACCCGAGAGCTAAGACACGCGCTGGCCTCATCCGAAACCGCCCGCTACGCCAAAAAAGCGCGTCCGGGCCGAAGGATGGTGTGCGCCGGTCATATTGCCGGGTGTGCGCGCATCCGTATTGAAAGCGCATCGTCTTGACGACCTTCAAAGATCTGGGCCTCTCGGCCAGCCTGCTGTCCACCCTCGAAAAAGAGGGCTATCACACCCCTACCCCCATTCAGGCGCAGGCCATCCCCATACTGCTGAACAAGCATGACCTTCTGGGTATCGCCCAGACCGGTACAGGCAAGACGGCGGCCTTCGCCCTGCCCATCCTGCACCACATCCTCAGCAACCGCATCATCCCCGCCCCGCGCTCGTGCCGCGTGCTGGTCCTGTCGCCGACGCGCGAACTGGCCACGCAGATTGCCGACAGCTTCAAGGCCTATTCCAAGGGTCTGGGGCTTCAGATCGCCACCATCTTCGGCGGCGTCAAGTACGGCCCGCAATATAAGGCGCTGCAAGGGGGCATCGACATTCTGGTCGCCACGCCGGGCCGCCTGATCGACCATATCGAGCAGAAGACCATCGACCTGAAGGCCGTCGAACACCTCGTCCTCGACGAAGCCGATCAGATGCTCGACATGGGCTTCATCAAGCCGATCCGTCAGGTCGCTTCGCGCCTGCCGGCTCAGCGTCAGAACCTGTTCTTCTCGGCCACCATGCCGAAGGAAATCGCCGGTCTGGCCAACGAGTTGCTGACCAATCCGAAGAAGGTCGAGATCACGCCGGAGGCCACCACGGCCGAACGCGTCACCCAGCAGGTTATCTTCATCGAGCAGCAGCGCAAGCGCGCGCTTCTGTCGGAACTCTATGCCGATGAGAAGCTGGCCCGCACCCTGATCTTCACGCGCACCAAGCGCGGTGCTGATCGCGTCGCCGCCTATCTGCAAGCCGGTGGCGTCGAAGCCGCCGCCATCCACGGCGACAAGAACCAGTCGCAGCGTGAGCGCGCGCTTCAGGCCTTCAAGGCCGGTCGCGTCCGCGCGCTGGTGGCCACCGACATCGCCGCGCGCGGTATCGACGTCGATAACGTCACCCACGTCATCAATTACGAACTGCCTTTCGTTGCGGAAGCCTATGTGCACCGCATCGGTCGTACCGCCCGCGCCGGCAAGGAAGGCCATTCGATCACGCTGGTCGCCGATGATGAGCGCAAGCTGCTGAAAGACATCGAGCGCATCACGCGTCAGCGCATCCCGTCGTGGGACCGCCGCAAGGATCAGGCGCTGAAGCTGCTTGACGAGGCCATCCTGGCGTCAGGTCAGACCGAAAAGCCGAAGACGCCGGACCGTGTCGTCGAAAAGACCGCCCGTCACCTCGACCCGGACGCCGAGCGCGTGCACAAGCGTTCGCGCAACCGTCCTAATCGTGACGAGCGCCGCGGCAATGGTCGCGCCAGAGACGATAATGCCGACAACAGCCGCGGTGAACGCACCTTCGGCAAGAAGGACGCCTTCGGTAACCGTGCCGAGCGTCAGGCCCGCAATGAGCGTCCGGAACGCACCGAGCGTTACGACCCGATGGCCGCTGAGCGCGCGCCGGTCAAGGCCGCCCGCGACTTCCC
>NZ_JAIXSV010000233.1 GCF_027484505.1 Asticcacaulis sp. | reverse complement strand
GTGCCCGAAGGCGACATGGTCAAGATCCTTGAGCGTCACGGCCTGAAGTTCGGCCCGGACACCAATGCCTACACCTCGTTCGATGAGACGGTCTATATGCTGGACCTGCCCAAGAACGAGCATGAAACCATCGCCACCAGCCTCTTTCTGTTTTACGAAACCGCTGCCAATCTGACCTTGGCCCCCAAGGCTATTGACCGCGAACGCGGCGTCGTGCTGGGCGAGGAACGTGCGCGCAATTCACCCCCCTACCGCGCCTATGTCGAATGGGCCAAAGCCGCCTTCCCCGGTCAGCTCTATGGCCACCGCCTGCCCATCGGTTCGACACAAATCATCACCAAAGCCCCACCCAAGGCCTTTATCGACTATTATAACGACTTCTACCGCCCGGAACTCACCACCATCGTGGTCGCCGGAGATATCGACCCCAATCAGATTGAGGCCATGATCAAGGCGAAGTTTTCTGACTTCACCTCACGTTCCAAGCGCCCACTGGATAAGCTGAGCTTCGGCACCTACACGCCGCAAAAGGCCTCGGCCTATACCTATGTCGAGCCGGGTCTCGGCAAATCCATGCAGGTGACGTGGTTCAAGCCGTTCGACGATGCGTGGGAAACGCAGGCCAGGGACTTCGACGACACGCTCGATAACCTGACCCTGTCCATCCTCAACCAGCGCCTGGAGCGTCAGGCCAAGTCCCCCGAAAGCGCCTTTGCCGCCGCCGGGGCCGGTGACGACACGGTCGCCAAGACCGCCGAAACCCTCAGCCTCAGCATCACGCCCAAGCCCGGCAAGGAAAAGGACGCTTTTGAGCAGGCCTTCACCATGGTGCGGCAGTTCGAAACCTATGGTGTGACCGAAGACGAGGTGACCCGCGAACTGTCCGACATGGCCGCCAGCCTTGAGGCACAGGCCAAGGGCGAAAAGACGCGCAATACCGGGGCCATCGTCAATGCGCTGGTCGGTTCGGTGGCCGACAAGGAGGTCATGACAGCCCCCAGCCAGAACCTCGCCTTCTTCAACAGCATCAAGGGCCGCCTCACCGCCGCGGCGGTCAGCGCGCGCGCCAAGACGCTGTTTGCCGGTGACGGCCCGCTTCTGACGCATATGGCGTCCGATCTGGGCGGCTTCGACAAGCCGGCCATGCTGGCGTCTTATGAGGCCATCAAGGCCAAAACCGTTGAAAAACCGGCGGTCGCGGTCAAGAAGGCCTGGCCTTATGAAACCTTTGGTAAGGCCCCGGCCTCTGTGGTCAAGGAAATGCTGCTGACCGATATCGGCGTCACCGAACTGGCCTATGCCAATGGCGTGAAGGTCAATATCAAGCCGACGACCTTCAAGGACAACGAAATTCTGGTCAATGTCCGCTTTGGCGGCGGCCTGACGACCATCGGTCAGGACAAGGCCTTGCCGCTTACAGCCGCCAACTGGGTCGGCGTGTTCGACGGCGGTCTGGGCAAGCTCGATTCCGAAGAGATCAAGGAGACGCTGGCCGGACGCATCTACGGGGCCAGTTTCGGCATCGGTGAAGAGGCGGCCACACTGTCCGGCGGCACCACCCCGGCCGATTTCGCGCTTCAGATGCAGGTGTTGACAGCCTTCGTCACCGACACGGCCTATCGTCCGGAGGCGCTGGATCGTCTGAAATCCTTACTGCCCAACTATTACCAGACCCTGTCTTCGACACCCAACAGCGTCTTCTCGACCAGGGCCCCACGCCTGCTGCGCAATGGTGATACCCGCTTCGGCCTGCCGGAAAAGGACGCCGCTCTGGCGGTGAAGAACGACGATGCCAAGGCGCTGGTCACCGGTATCCTGACCACCGCGCCCATCGAAATCACCATCGTCGGTGACATCACGGTCGAAGAGGCCAAAAAGGTTCTGGACACCACCTTCGCCACCCTGCCCAAGCGCGCCGAAAGCGTCGCGCCGGTCAAGGGGGCCGATACGCTCAGCTTCCCCACGACCAATTTGCATCAGGTCCTGACTCACAATGGTCGCGCCGATCAGAACCTCAGCTACGTCGCCTGGCCAACCACGGACTTCTTCGCCGATACGAAGCAGGCCCGTGCCACTGAAATGCTGGCCGAAGTCATGACGCTGCGCCTGATCGACGAAATCCGCGAAAAGCAGGGGGCCTCCTACGGCTCATCGGCGGGCAGCGTGATGTCCAACACCTTCAAGGGTTATGGCTATCTGGCGGCGCAGGCGACGGTGAAACCCGAGGTCGATCAGACCTTCTATGACTCGCTGCTGGCCATTGCCGAAGACCTGAAAGCCAAGCCGGTGGAAGCCGACGAACTGCTGCGCGCGCGCAAGCCGGTGCTGGATCGTTACGACGTTCAGGTCAAGACGAACGGCTACTGGATGGGCGTGCTGCCCGGCATTCAGGCCGATCCGCGTGATCTGACCGCCATCCGCACGCGCAAGGCCGAGGTCGAGGCGGTGACGCCGGCCGACATTCAGGCCATGGCCAAGAAGTGGCTGATCAAGGAGAAGCTGCTGCGTATTCAGGTCAAGCCGGCGGACAAACCCGCCGCTGCCCCGGCGAAATAAAACAAAACCCCTCCGGCCCACACCGGAGGGGTTTTTCAATGTTTCCCCTCCCCGCACTGCGTGCAGGGAGGTGTAAGACTTATGCGTTCAGGCACCACGCCAGCACGGCCTTCTGGGCGTGGATGCGGTTTTCCGCCTCGTCCCAGACCTGCGATTGCGGGCCGTCGATCACACCGTCCGTCACCTCTTCGCCACGATGGGCGGGCAGGCAGTGCAGGAACAGGGCGTCGGGCTTGGCCAGCTTCATCAGCGCCTCATTGACCTGATAGGGCTCAAAGGCTTCAAGGCGTTCCTCGTGATCGAGGTCGCCCATCGACACCCAGGTATCGGCCATCACCACATCGGCGCCACGCACGGCGGCCTCCGGGTCCTGCGTCACCATCACGCGGGCGCGCGATTCCGCCGCAAACACCATGTCGGCGTTCGAGGGTTTGTATTTGGCCGGGCAGGCGATGTTCAGCGTGAAGTCAAAGCGTGCCGCCGCATGGATGAAGGAGGCGCAGACATTGTTGCCGTCACCGACCCAGGCCAGAGTCTTGCCCTTGATGTCGCCGCGATGTTCTTCGATCGTCTGAAGATCAGCGAGGATCTGACACGGGTGGCTCTTGTTGGTCAGACCGTTGATGACCGGTACGCTGGCGGCGCGCGCCAGACGTTCGACATCTTCGTGACGGTTGGCGCGGATCATGATGGCATCGACCATGCGCGACAGCACCTTGGCCGTGTCTTCGATGGTCTCGCCACGGCCGAGCTGCATGTCGGTCGCCGTCGAGATGATGGCGTCGCCGCCCAGTTGCCGGATGGCGGCATCGAACGAGAAGCGCGTGCGCGTCGAATTCTTTTCGAAGATCATGGCCAGCACGCGATCCTGAGCCGGGGCATCGGCATCGACGCGCCCCTTGGGCCAGCCCAGACGCGCCTTTTTGCGCGCATGGGCGTCGTCGAGAATGGCACGCAGGTCGGCGGCGCTCAGGTCGGAAATATCCAGAAAATGCTTCACCATTACGCGGTCTCCTCAACCAGCAGGGTGTCGCGCGCCGCCTGACAGGTCTTTTCGAACAGGGCCAGCGCCTCACGCGCCTCCTCAATCGTCAGGTTGAGCGGCGGCAGCAGGCGGATGCAGTTGTCCGAACCGCCGGCGATCAGCAGGCCGTTGTCGCGCGCCAACGCCATCACGTCGCGGTTGGACGGCTTGACCTTGATACCGACCAGCAGGCCCTTGCCACGGATTTCGTCAATAACGTCCGGGAAGGCGGCCTTGAGGCCCTGAAGCTGCTGACGCAGGAAGCCCGATACCTGATTGACGTGATCGAGCATTTCGGGGCTCGACAGCTCGCCATAGGCGACCAGACCGACCGCCATGGCCAGCGGATTGCCGCCGAAGGTCGAACCGTGGCTGCCGAAGACCATGCCGGAGGCGGCCTCTTTGGTGGCCAGACAGGCCCCGATGGGGAAGCCACCGCCCAGCGCCTTGGCCGTCATCATGACGTCCGGCTCAACCCCCGACCACTGATGCGCCCACAGCTTACCCGAACGGCCCATGCCGCACTGGATTTCGTCGAACATCAACAGCAGGCCGTACTGATCACACAGATCACGTAAGCCCCGCAGGCACTGTTCCGGCACCTGACGCGTGCCGCCTTCGCCCTGCACCGGCTCGACCAGAATGGCCGCTGCCGTGGGGGCCGCCGCGGCGGCTTTCAGCGCCTCATGGTCGCCAAACGACAGATGCACATAGCCCGGCAGCTTCGGCCCGAACCCGGCCAGATAGGCGTCATTGCCCCCGGCATTGACCGCGCCATAGGAGCGGCCGTGGAAGGCGCCGGTAAAGGTGATGATGTCGATACGCTCAGGCTGACCCTTGGCGTCGTGATACTTGCGCGCCAGCTTCAGCGCGCATTCGACGGCTTCGGTGCCCGAATTGGTGAAGAAGACCTGATCGGCAAACGAGTCTTCGCACAGCCGCGCCGCCAGCGTCTGCTGATCCGGGATGCGGAAGATGTTGGACACGTGCCACAGCTTTTCGGACTGGGTTTTGACCGCCTCGATCAGCTTCGGATGGCAGTGACCAAGGCCATTGGTGGCCACGCCCTGCACCAGATCAATGAACACGCGCCCGTCACGGGCGTAAAGTCGCACGCCTTCGCCGCGTTCAACCTCCATAGCGGCGCGGTTATAAACGCCGAACAGGTGATCTTCGGGGGCAGTCTCAGGCGTGGTGTTCATCTTCGTGAATCCCTTAAAAAAGAAGCATCCCCAAAGCCGCACGGGACCAAGGGGATCGGTAATTCTAAGCTTTAAGGGGCTTAGGCGCGCCTTGTGTATAAAAACGGCCTCAATGTCAATAAAAACCCCTGCACGATCACGCACAGGGGTTACGATCACAACGGCTTACTTCGCCGACTGATAGTCGTACAGTTCGACCTTGATGCCTTCTTTTTTCAGCAGGGCCTGCACGCTGTCCGGACCGGCCAGGTGCCCGGCCCCGACCACGATCATCTGCGTGCCCGAACCGGCCAGCACGTCCTTGATCGGCTGCACCCAGTTGCGGTTGCGGTTGACCATGACGGCTTCATACATCTTCGGCGTCTTGGCCTTCATCTCGTCGATCATCAGGACTTCCATCCCCTTGATGTCGCCGGTCTGCCACGCCGTCAGCAGCTTGGTGAACTGTGCCTTGGCGTTGGCGTCTTCCTTGACCGTATCGAGCAGCGCCTTCGACTCTTCGCCAAACACATCCTGAGACAGGAGCTTCATCTGGTCTTCCAGCGTCTCCAGCCCCTTGACCGGCAGGTTCTTGGCCCGCGCCGCCGCCAGAAGCGTCTTGTCCACGCCGATGTTCGGATCAAAGCCTTCGGTCTGCATCTGCTTCATGACCAGCATCAGGCTGGCCAGCCACGGCTTCAGCATAACCAGCTGGTCGATATTGAGGCCGTACTTGGCATAGGTGTCGCGGATCAGCTTCTGTTCTTCGGGCGTGTAGGGCTTCAGCAGGCTGCCCGTCGGGTCGATACCGTACTTTTGCACCAGCGCGCCGGCCGCTGCCTGATCGTCGATATTGGGCACTTCGAGATAAAGCGTGTCGGCGCTGTTGAACACCTTGTCGAGCGCCGGCGTCTTCCATTGGGTGTCGGCTTTCAGGATATGGAAGGAGCCATAAAGATAGATGGTGGAGTCGGCGTCGGTGATGACCCACATTTTCGGGGCGGGTGCGGCCTCTTTGGCCTGAACGGCCGACAGCGGCAGCAAGGTGGCGACCGCGACAAAGCCGGTCAGAAGCGCACGGCGGGTGTTTTTCAGATTGATCATGGGATACCCCCTCTTGAGTTTGAAAAAAAGACGATAGGTTAAGGTTGAAAGATGTCTTCGATTTTCAGGGCGAAGACGTCGGCGATTTTGAAGGCCAGCGGCAGGGAGGGATCGTACTTCTCCGTTTCGATGGCGTTCACGGTCTGGCGTGACACATCCAGCTTCTGGGCCAGATCGGCCTGAGACAGGTTCAGTTCCGCACGCAGGACTTTGAGACGGTTTTTCATGGGGTTATCTGTGCCGCAGCCACCAGATACCCCACGCGATGCCATAGCCAAGCAACATGGGCCCCGCCGTCAGTATCATGCCGAACTCGACGGCCCCGCCTTCATATCCCAGCTTCTGCATAAGGGCACGGGCCACCACGCCGTCGGTCACGGTAAAGACGATGAAAAACAAGGTGGAAATCGCCAGTCCGGCGCTGCCGCCCCAGTACCAAGCCCAGGCATGGGCGTGGCGCACGGCCTCATCAACACTCTGCCACCAGCGGATGGAATAGACCCCGGCGACCACGATCATCACCGCTCCCATCAGCGCCCCAGCCGTCGCCAGTATGGAGGTACGGTCTGTCACCCCGCCTTCCAGCATCAGGACCGCGGATAAGGCGCCGACAGCCATGCCTCCGAGCAGACTGAAACCCAATATTCGGAAAAGAGCGCCGGTGAAGGAAATCTTTTTCTTGGTCGTCATCGTCCTTACCTCAGCTGTATTTCACAGCGGTTACGAGCCGCGCGATCAGAACGCCTGCAACAACGGGCAGGAAACCCATCATTCGACCGGCCTCAAAGGGGTCACCGAAGCGGTGCATCGCATGGGACACCGCGTCCTCCAGCCCGGGCACAAAAATCAGCGACAGGTGCACGGTGAGAAACAGCAGGATGCCTAGAAACAAGCCCAATTGCGCCGACTCTGATTTCTTGCGCACCGCAAACTCATCATGGAAGTCCGCCCGGTGGCGCTTTTTGTAAACGAAAGCAAAGACAGCCAAGGCCACAAGGCCCGCAAGGATGCACAGCAGCGCGGGTACCGCCCATACAGGAAAGACAGGGGCCAGAAAGGCCTTGGCCGCCACAAACCCGCCAGCTGTGCCCAGCGTGACCCCCGCCACTATGACACCCGTGTAGAAAAACCGATTTACCGACATCAAGGACACCCCTCAAATTGACAAGCAACCTTTACACCGGGGCCATTTGCGTTGTCAAGCGTCCTTGTCAAAAAGATTGTGAAACTTGTCTTTTGGGTTTGCGGCCGCCTACGATCCCCGCTCTTTCATCTACGGCCCTGTCAGTGCGTAGAAAAAAGTAACTATCCTGACATAGGGAATGTTTACCCTTCCCTGCTAGGAATTCCCTGTAAAACAAGGGGCCACCGCAGGCCCGTTCCGGAACCCGTATGATTACCTGTGACCTGATTGCCCCGCGCGACCTTAGCGAAACCGACATGGCCGCGTGGCGCGACATGGCACGCCAGACCTTTGCCTTCGGCTCACCTGTGCTGTCGTGGGACTTTTGCGCCGCCGTGGCGCAGGTGCGCGACGACGTCAGGGTGGCGGTATTTCGTCGTGCCGGAAAGACCCTCGCCTTTTTGCCCCACCACCGCCGTCCGGGGCAGTTTGCGCGCCCCGTTGGCGCACCGTTTAACGACTATACGGCCCTGATCAGCTTTCCGGACACGGCCTTCCCGGTGCGCGAAGCACTGGCTCTGGCCGGGATTCGCGCCTTTCAGGTGTCGGGCCTGATCGACCCTTACGGTGCCTTTGACGGCTTTGAGGGCGAGCCCGAAGACGCCTATGGCATCGACCTGACTCACGGGGAGACGGTCAATAATGTCGAAAAGAAGCACCTGAAAAACATCAACCGCCTGCGCCGCCGCCTCGAAGAGGAACATGGCGAGGTGCGGTTTGAGCTGCCGGATTTCACGCCCGACCATTTTGACGCCATGCTGGCCATCAAGCGGGCCCAGACGGCGCAGACCGGCATCCACGACTTCCTGTCGGCCCCCTGGGTGCAGGCCCTGATGCGCCACCTGTTTGTGCGCCCGGCCGACACTCAGACGCAGCTTTATGGCCACCTGACCACCGTCACGGCGGGCGGCAAGCCGATCATCTGGCACTTTGGTCCGCGTCTGGGGGACCGCGTGCACCCGTGGGTCTCGGCCTTTGATCCGGCCTACAGCGCCTATTCCCCCGGTCAGATCTTCCTGCAAGGCTGCCAGACGCCGCTGCGTGAGCTGGGGGTCAATTATTACGACCTCTCAACCGGGCAGCAGCATTACAAAAGCGCCTTCTGCAACACCCATTCGGTGGTGCAGCATGGCCGCCTGTTTGCCGCATCCGGGCAAGGCCGCACCTCTGAGACCCTGTCGCACCTGATCGACAGCAGCGGCAAGGCGCTGGGGGTTGCGCACCTGACGCGGCGTCTGGGGCGTCGTCTCGACCATCTGGCCAGTCTGGAACTGGACATCGGCGGGCGCGTCAACGGCACGATCTACGCCTTTGCCAATGCCCGCAAGCGGTTAAGCCAGTAAGATGTCGGTCAGCCTGATCATCCCCACCTTCCGCCGCCCGGACGGCCTGAAGACCGCGCTGAGCTCGGTCTTTGCGCAGACGGGCGTTGACGTCGCGGTGAATATCATCGTCTGCGACAATTCTCCGGAAGGATCGGCGCGCGCTCAGGTCGAAAGCCTGACGCCCGGCGCGGGCCAGACCCTGACCTATCTGCACGAACCCAGTCCCGGCGTCGCCAATGCCCGCAATACGGCGGTAAAGGCGGCCAACGCCCCCTTCATCCTCTTCCTTGATGACGACGAAGAGGCCCCGCCCGACTGGGTGGCGAAAATGCTGAGCGCGCAACAGGCCTTTGACGCCGATGTGGTGTTCGGCCCGGTCACCGCGCGATTGCAAACCGCCGATCCCAAATTCCGGCCCTATTTCGAAGCCTTCTTTTCGCGCTTCGGACCGGCCCACAGCGGCCCCATCCCCGACTATTACGGCTGTGGCAATTCGCTGATCCGCCGCGCCCGGCTGAGCGGCGAGCAGCCCTTCGACACCAACCGCAACAATTGCGGCGGTGAGGATGACAAGCTGTTCTATGCCCTCAAACAGGACGGCGCGCGCATGGTGTGGGCCGCCGATGCCTTTGTGTGGGAAGACGTGCCCGAAAGCCGCGCCACGCTGCGCTACACCCTGCCGCGCGCCTTTGCCTATGGTCAGGGGCCTTCGACCTCGGCCATGGCGGGGACGCCGAAAAAGCCGCTGACCTGCGCCTACTGGATGCTCAACGGGCTGGTGCAGGCGGTGCTGTTCGGCGGGGCGGGACTGGCGCTCTATGCGGCAGGCTCAAAAGCCGCCGCGCGTATCCTCGACAAGGCCGCCCGTGGCCTTGGCAAACTCATCTGGTTTCACAAGATCGGCTTTTACGGCACCGCCCTGCTGCGCCCCAATCCCGCCGGAAGATAGACATGACCGACATTCTCACCTGGACCGACGCGCACAAGGCGGGTTTTGGCCGCGAAAACCTCACCTTTACGCACGACCTGCACAACAGCCCCCTGTTTACGGATGAAGCGCTGATCGCCCTGATCGACCGCTATCCGCGCGACAAGCTGGAAGTGTTTACCATGGGCTATGACCCGACCAACTGGGGGCAATGGTTCCTCGGCCGGCGCGGCGCGCATGACGGACGCGCGCTGATGGCAGGGGTGAAGGCCGGGCGGCTGTGGCTCAACCTGCGTAAGGTCAATCATGCGGATGCCGACATTGGTGCCCTGTGTGAGGCCATGTTTGCCGAGATTCGCGCCAAGACGGGTGTCAGCACGCTGAAGGAAGATCTGGGCCTTCTGATTTCCTCGCCCAATGCCCACGTCTTCTACCACCTCGATATTCCGCTGGTGACCCTGTGGCAGATACGCGGCGTCAAGCACGTCTATGTCTATCCGCCCAAAGACCCCTATGTCTCGGATCACGACCTCGAAGGCGTGGCCTTGCGCGAATCGGATGAGCAGTTGCGCTTTGATCCAGCGTGGGATGCCGACGCGATGAAGGTCGAGTTTGTACCGGGGCAGATGCTCACGTGGACACAAAACGCCCCGCACCGCATCGTCAATCAGGACTCGGTGAATGTATCCTTGTCGATCGAGTTTATGACCCCGGCCGCCATCTGGCGCGCCAATGTCATCTATGCCAATGGCTGCCTGCGGCGCTGGCTGGGGCTGAAACCCGCTCTGGCGACGTCGCCCAAATGGCTGGAGCCGTTCAAGGTGGTGTTTGCGCGTCTGGTGAAAATGGCCGGCGGCTATAATGGCAACAAGTCGCCGCTCACCCCGCGCTTTACGCTGGATGAGGCCCGCCCCGAAGTCCTGCACTTCGATGAGGGCGTCGAAGCGCCGGTTCCGTCAAAGCGGGCGGCGTAACTACAGCGACGGCGATGCCACCGGCGTCGGTTCGTTTGGCGCGGCCTCGGCAGTGGCGGCGACCAGCAGATCGGCCTTGAACTTGTCTGAATGACGGTCGCCGTGTTCGTCGAACCAGTCGCAATAGACGTAGTTGTCGAGATCGACATTGTTGACGGTCATGGCCGGGCCGCCGGATTTGAGTTGAACCGTATCGCCAATCATATAGCCCATACTATCCTCCATCGT
>NZ_JAIXSV010000076.1 GCF_027484505.1 Asticcacaulis sp. | reverse complement strand
TTCAGGCGGTAAAAATCTGCCCGTCGCGCACGGCGACCGGCCAGGGGGTGAGGGACGCACCGGGGCAGGGACCGCCGACGCACACACCGTTTTGAATGTCGAACAGCGCGCCGTGCCACTGACAGCGGATCAGGCCGCCATCGGGCGTCAGATAGTCATCCAGCGTCTGGCACAGCGGCAAACCGGCGTGCGGGCAGGCATCGACATAGCCGTGCACCGTCTGGCCCTGCCGCACGACAAAGCCGTGAAAGCGCGCCTCGCCCACCTGAAGCACATAGTTGCGTGCTGCTCCGTCAGCGATGCGCTCCAGCGGCCCCAGCGCGATGCCGGGGCGCACCTGCGTCAGGCGGGGCAGGGTGGCGGTCATAGGGCGACAGCCGGGAGGATGCGCGCCGTGCAGGGGCCAAAACCAATGGAGACAAATCCCTCGGCCTCGGCGCGGGCAAACAGAGTCAACTCGTCGCCATCTTCGAGGAAGCGGCGCGTTTCGCCCGACGGCAGGGTGAGCGGCGTCTTGCCCCCGTCGGTCAGTTCCAGCAGGCTGCCCGCTTCGTGCGGCTGCGGTCCGGACAGGGTGCCGGTCCCCAGCAGGTCGCCGGGGCGCAGATTGCAGCCGCCGCTGGTGTGGTGGGCGATGATCTGCGCGACGGTCCAGTACATGGCCTCTTCGGCGCGCGATTGCGCCAGTTCGACCGGCGCGCTCAGGCCCGCCGTGCGCAGGCTGGCCCCCAGACGGATGCGATAGCCGCCCTGTGCCTGATTCTCCGCGTCCATCAGATAGGGCAGGGGCGCGGGATCATCGCTGGCGCGCTTCAGTGGCGCGGTGCGGAAAGGGGCCAGCGCCTCGGCCGTAATGACCCAGGGCGAGATCGTGGTGTGGAAGTTCTTGGCCAGAAACGGCCCCAGAGGCTGATATTCCCACGCCTGCACGTCGCGCGACGACCAGTCGTTGAGCAGGCAAAACCCGGCGATACGCTCAGACGCTTCGCGGATCGGCACCGGCTGACCCAGCGGGTTTTCGCCAGCGATAAAGACACCCAGCTCCAGCTCGTAATCGAGCCGCTGCGTCGGCGCAAAGCGCGGGGTTTCGGCGTCCGGGGCCTTGATCTGACCCAGAGGGCGCGTCACCGGCTCACCGGACACACGCACCGAAGAGGCGCGGCCGTGATAACCGATGGGGACGTGTGTGTAATTGGGCAGCAGGGGGTTGTCGGGCCGGAACAGCTTGCCTACCGCTGTGGCGTGGTGGATGCCGACATAGAAGTCCGTATAGTCACCGATCTCAGCGGGAAGATACAGGGTGCAGGTCTCTGCGGCATAGAGGTGCGGTGACACCGCTGCCTCATGCGCTGGATCGCTGAGCAGGGTCGAAAGACGCTGACGCAAAGCGCGGCGCTCAGGGGCCGGGCGGGCAAACAGGGTATTGAGCGTGCGTGCGCTGAGCGCCGCCGCGTCGCCTTCGATCAGTCCAGCCTGATGCAGGCTGCGCAGGTCGAGAATATGATCGCCAATGGCCGTCCCCAGACGGCGGTCGTCGGACCCTATGGGCGCAAAGATGCCCAGCGGCAGGTTCTGGATCGGAGAATCGGCGTGGCCATTGGCGGCAGCCAGCCAGCTTTTGCGGTCAGGGTCGTGGGTAAAGTCGATCATGGCAGTCGGGCCTTATCAAAGCCGCCCCAGCCGGCGTCATAATCGCCTTGCAGACCCGGCAGGGTGAGGGCCTGAGCCGTGGGGCGCAACACGAAGCGCGTTTCAAACATGAAGGCCATGGTGCCCTCATACCGATGGGGTTTCAGTTCGGCTGACACCCCCGCCTCATAGCTGGCGAGATCCGGGCCGTGGGCGTTCATGCAATTGTGCAAAGAGGCCCCGCCGGGGGCGAAACCCTCGGCCTTGGCGTCATATACGCCTTCGATCAGGCCCATGAATTCGCTCATGATATTGCGGTGGAACCACGGCGGGCGGAAGGTGTGTTCGGCCACCATCCAGCGCGGCGGGAAGATGACAAAGTCGCAATTGGCGGTGCCGGATGTGTCGGAAGGTGCGGTGAGGACGGTGAAAATCGACGGGTCGGGGTGGTCGAAACTGACCGTATTGATCGTATTGAAGCGCCGCAGATCGTAGCGGTAGGGGCAGAGATTGCCATGCCAGGCCACTACGTCGAACGGCGAATGATCGAGCGTCGTGGCCCACAACTGACCCTGAAACTTCTGGATCAACTGATGCGGTGCGTCTTCATCTTCAAAGGCGGCGACCGGGGCTTCGAAATCGCGCGGATTGGCCAGCCCGTTGGCGCCGATTGGCCCCAGATCGGGCAGTCGGAAGGCCGCGCCGTGGTTTTCGCAGACATAGCCGCGCGCCGCACCCTCAGGCAGTTCGATGCGGAATTTCAGCCCGCGCGGGATCAGTACCACGCTGAGCGGCGCGGCCTCGATCACCCCGCATTCCGTAACGATGCGCAAAACACCGTCCTGCGGCACGATCAGCCATTCGCCATCGGCGCTAAAAAAGGTCCGTCGGGTCATGCTGGCCGTGGCGGCATAGAGATAGACCGTCACGCCGCTCTGCGTCGCCACATCACCATTGGCAGCATAGGCCGTCATCCCATCGATAAAATCGACCGCGCCCTGTGGCGTCTTCAGCGGCGACCAGCGCAGGCGGTTGGGTGAGGGCGGCGGCCCGTCCGTGCGCCAGCCGGGCGCTTCCAACGGCGCAAAGGCCGCGTGCTGCGCCGATGGCCGCAAACGATAAAACCAGGTGCGGCGGTTTTCACTGCGCGGGGCGGTGAAGGCCGTGCCGGAAAACTGCTCGGCATAGAGGCCAAAGGGCACGGCCTGCGGTGAGTTCTGACCCACGGGCAGGGCACCGGGCACGGCCTCAGTGGCGAAATGATTGCCAAATCCGCTGAGGTAAGGGCCCATCACGCATCGACCGAGATAACGCCGCGGCGGATCTGATCGAGTTCAATCGACTCGAACAGTGCCTGGAAGTTGCCGTTGCCAAAGCCTTCATTGCCCTTGCGCTGGATGATCTCAAAGAAGATCGGCCCGAACAGGTTTTCGGTGAAGATTTGCAGCAGGATGCCCTCTTCGCCGACATTGCCGTCGATCAGGATGCGGTTGCGGCGCAGGCGCTCAAGGTCTTCGCCGTGGCCGGGCACGCGCTTGTCCACCAGTTCGTAATAGGTCTCGATCGTGTCCTGAAGCCGCACGCCGCGCGCCCGCAGCTTTTCCACCGTGGCGTAGATGTCGTCGGTGGTCAGCGCCAGATGCTGAATGCCTTCGCCCTTGTATTCGCGCAGATATTCCTCGATCTGGCTCTTGTCGTCCTGCGACTCGTTGAGCGGGATACGGATGGCCTTGTCCGGGGCAATCATGGCCTGAGAGAAGAGGCCGGTGGCCTGCCCCTTGATGTCGAAATACTTCTGCTCTTCAAAGTCGAAGATGCGCGAATAGAAGTCCGACCACACGTGCATCTGACCACGATGCACATTGTGGGTCAGATGGTCGAGCAGGTCGAGCCCGACGCTGTTCTCCCGCTCGGCGGCCTCGGCTCCCGGCACGGCGAACCAGTCGGCATAGAGATGATCCGTGTCGGGGGTCAGGTAAAGGTAGGAGCCACCAATGCCTTCCAGCACGAAACTGCCGTCGCCCAGCGTCCCGGCGGCAGCGTCCGCGGCCTTGGCTCCGCGGGCCAGTGCGGCCTCGAAGGCTGTCTTCGGATCGGCGACGCGGAAGGCCATGCCTGAGGCCGAGGGGCCATGCGCGGCGCGGAACCCGGCGGCCTGACCCGTCGCGTCTTCGTTAAGCAACAGGTTGATGCGGCTCTGCTTATAGCGCGTGACGGCCTTGGACGGATGGCGCGAGGCGGCGACAAAACCCAGTCGCTCGAAATGGGCGCGCATGGCCGTGGGGTCGGGGCTGGTGAACTCGACAAACTCAAAGCCGTTGAGGCCGAGCGGATTGTGCGGAGTGACAGACATGGGAACCCCCGTTTTGTTTCGATTGATATAGTATCTATTGCAACAATTTAAAAAATCCAGTCTCTTTTTCGTGAGGCCTGTGGAAAGGCGTCCGCGGGCGGGTTAGGCTTCGGTCATGCGCGCCCTGATCCTCCTACCGCTTGTGGCTTCGTCTCTGATGCTGTCCGGCCTGTCCCGGCCACAGGTCAGCTATGCGCCGTTCGGGGTGACGGCCGGTGGTAAGGCGGTGGAACGCTACACTCTGCGTAACCGGCGCGGGACGGAGGTTTCGGTTCTGACCTATGGGGCCGTTCTCGATGCCGTGCGGGTGCGCGACCGGCGCGGGCGTTTGGACAATGTGGTGCTCGATCTGGCTGACCTGAAGGCGCATGAGGCGCGGGCCAATTTCAGCGCCGTGGTCGGGCGCTTTGCCAATCGCATCTCTGGTGGTGGCTTTACGCTGGATGGGCAGCGCGTGGTGCTCGACCCCAAAGGTGGGATTGTCTCGCACGGCGGCAGGCCGGGCTTTTCCGGGCGCGTGTGGACGGCGGAATCGTGCAAGGTGCCGGGGTGCCGCGCGCTGACCTTGCGCTACGTCAGCCCGGATGGCGAGAATGGTTTTCCGGGGACGTTGCGTGTTTCGGTGACCTATGGCCTGTCGGATGACGATACGCTGACGCTGGACTACCGCGCCACGACCGACAAGCCGACGGTGATCAACCTGACGAACCACGCCTATTTCAATCTGGGCGGGGCGGCGTCGGGTTCGACTGACGCTCAGTACCTGCAACTGAAGGCCGATGCCATTACCGCCCTGTCGGACAAGAAGCTACCGACAGGGGCCTTGCGTTCGGTGGCGGGCACGCCGTTTGATTTCCGCACGCCGACTCAGATTGGGGCGCAGATCGTCCGGGCCGATCCGCAACTGAAAATCGGCGGCGGTTTTGACCATAATTTTGTGCTGACCAAACCCCAGCCCGGTGCCCTGAGCCTTGCGGCGCGGGCCTGGGACCCGAAAAGCGGCCGGACTCTGGAACTGAAAACCACCGAGCCGGGTGTGCAGCTTTTCACTGGCAACGGCTTTAACGGGACGCTTAAAGGGCGGGCAGGCAATCGCATCTGGCCGCGCGACGGCTTTGCACTGGAAACCCAGCATTTTCCGGACAGTCCCAACCGCCCGGAGTTTCCTTCGGCCGTGCTGCGGCCGGGCGAGGTCTTTCATTCGATGACGACGATCCGCTTCGGCACGGCGAAGACACTGAAAGAGGCCTTCCCGGATTAAAATACGTTCGCAACGAACGCATTTTAAAATGTCTGTTGGCGCGCATTTGAGCCCGAAAAGTGCGTCCCACTTTTCGGAATGCGCTTTAAAAACCCCGATCTTGCGACCGGGGTTTCTCCATCATCCGATTTTGGCCGGTTCGAGCTTCGGCATCAACAGATGCACGGCCAGAAGCGCCAGAAAATAGCCCGTCGCCGCATAGATGAAGATGGGCGTGTAGGAGCCGATCTTGTCCAGCACATAGCCCGCATATTTGGCCATGGCCATGCCGCCAAAGGCCCCAAACATGCCGCCGATCCCGACGACTGAACCCACCGCGCCATTGGGGAAGACGTCCGACGGCAGGGTGTAGAGATTGGCCGAAAAGCCCTGGTGCGCGGCGGTCGCCACACCGATGATCGCCACCGCGACCCACAGATTGTCGGCCATGGCTGCGACGCCCACCGGCAGGGCCAGAGCGGCGCAGATCAGCATGGTCACCTTGCGCGCCGCATTGACGCTCCAGCCGCGCTTGATGAACTGCGACGACAGCCAGCCGCCGCCGACCGAGCCGATGTCGGACAGCAGATAGATGGCCACCAGCGGCGGTCCGAAGGTCTTGAGATCAAGACCATAGCGCTTGTGCAGGAAATCCGGCAGCCAGAAGAGGAACATCCACCAGATGGGGTCGATCAGGAACTTGCCCAGCGCATAGCCCCAGGTTTCCCTGGCGCGGATGACCTTGAGCCAAGACACCTTTTCGACCACGACCACCGGGTCCTGTTCGATATGGCTCAGCTCCAG
>NZ_JAIXSV010000148.1 GCF_027484505.1 Asticcacaulis sp. | reverse complement strand
TCCAAGAGTTTTGCGTCGGCGGGCACCCTGTCGCCTTCGGCCAGGACGATCATATCGCCGCGCACCACCTGAGCACTGTCAATGCGAATGCGATGGGCATCGCGGATGACCCATGCACGTGGACTGGTCAGATCGCGCAAGGCCTCAAGCACGTTTTCAGTTCTGGCTTCCTGAACCACGGTAATAACAACCGACAGGACCGCGAATGCAAGCAGTATAAGGGCTTCTTTTAGGTCGCCTATCAGGAGATAAATACTGCCGCCGACAAGCAGAAGGGCGAGCATCGGTTCACGCATAACTTCCAGAATGATCCTGAAAGCTGTACGCTTGTCAGCCGTTGGCAACGTATTGGGGCCTTCCGATTTCAAGCGATCGCGGGCGTCGGCGGCACTCAGGCCCTGTAAAGGGAGTTCACTACCCATCGCGTGTCCCGTCCATCATGCGACCGTACCCATAGCGGGGTTCATTTGAGCGGATGTCAAAAGCGCGTGGCCGGCAGGTGACAGACCTGATTTCAGGCAATGACGATATCGTTTTGGATAGCGGTTACGCCTCGGGCTGCCCAGGCGACTTCGGAAGCCTCTTCCCAGTCGCTCCACGTCTCGACCTTGCCACTCAGCGTGACCTTACCGCCATCGGCGGTCACCTTGATCCGTTTGGTGTCAAACCAGGAGCGATTAAGCGCGAATGCGATGTCATCGGCAATGACGTCCGTGTCGATCTTCGGTTTGACGACGGCTTCATTCGATATCCCGACGACGCCCATCAGGCGCCGGATGTCGTGCTCGGCGGCCGCCTTCTGGAAGTACCATTCCACCTGCCCGCTGAGCGTCACCCAGCCATTGCTGACGGCCACTTTGATTGCGTCGCTCGGAACATTACCATCCCAGGCGAGCACATTGATTGCCGCCTTGGCGATGTCTTCGTCATCGCGTTTGGCATCGGTCTTCAACTTGATGGCAATCTCGTTGGCGATGGCCTTGGCCCCCTTCACACGACGTACCGCTTGCTCTGCGGCCAGTTTATCGCCGTAGGTCTCGACATGCCCCATCAGAGTCACGACTCCCTCACGCGCCGTCACGCCGATATGGGCGCTATTGACGTTGGGGGACCAGCTCAGTTGGTCAAGGACGTTTTTTTTCAGGTCTTTGTCGGAAGCCATGTTCGTTTCCAATTTTCCGATATTGCGCCGTTGCTGGAACGTCCTTGGGAACATCCCCGAGGTCTGAGCACAGGTGATAACCTTGGTGTAAGGTTGGTTGTCGAACGCTATGCCTTGTACGGGAACCTATACAGGATCGGAAACTACTCAGTCGCCAATGCTGAATGACGGCGTTGACGTGTCAAGCTTCAGAGGGAGCGGCTGACTGAACCGCCCTGTCGCGACCCATTCGGTGCACTACGGCCAAGTTCGCCATGTCACAACAGAGTGTTGATTTTCGCCTGAACTTACCCCTGCATGTTCACCGTGGGCTGACCCAACACCACGAAAACCCGTCAGGGGTCGATCGCCATAATGAGGGTCAACACGAAACAAAAATTCCCACCTTCGGCGGTCATTTTTGACGAAACTCCGCATAGGGGTCATATCACTCTCTCTCTTTGAGTTCACTTACCGATTGCGGGTGGGCTGAAGGATTTCGCGATTAGGTACCCGGTGTCACAGTGATAACGACCTTTCCCCTGGCGCGGCCACTTTCGACATATTCCAGAGCGTCCGGTGTCTTCTCGAAGGGGAACACCCTGTCCACGACCGGCTTAATGACATTGGCCTCAACCAGAGACGCGATTTCGCGCAACTGATCACCGTCCGCGCGCATGAACAGGAAGGCGTAACGGACCCCCAGCTTACGCGCCTGTTTACGGACTTTGCCGCTTAACAGCCCCATCACAAATTTCAGCAAGGGGTTCAATCCGGCGGCCTTGGCGAAATCGGGATCGGGCGGGCCAGAAATGGAGATCGCCAGACCGCCCCGCTTTAAAACGCGTAGTGATTTTTCGAGGGTAGCGGCGTCCTGACTGTTCAAAACCAGATCATATCCCGACAGAAGCGTCTCAAAATCCTGGGTCTTGTAGTCGATGACCACATCGGCCCCCAGGCGTCTGACCAGATCGGCATTCTTCGCGCTGGTCGTGGTGGCAACGGTTGCACCCAAATGCTTGGCAAGTTGAATGGCAAAGGTGCCTACCCCACCCGATCCCGCCTGAATGAAGACCTTCTGCCCGGGCTTGACCTTAGCTACCTCGGCAAGGGCCTGCCACGCGGTTAGCCCGACCAGAGGCAAAGACGCGGCCTCTTCCATAGTCAGATTGCGGGGCTTTAGCGCCAGATCCGCCGCCTTGACGGCGATAAGGTCAGCAAAAGTGCCGAACTGAAAATCGCGAGGGCGGCCATACACCTCATCACCGACTTTGAACGCTTTAACCTTAGCCCCCACCCGCACAATCGTGCCCGCAAGGTCATGGCCTAGAACAAACGGTGGTTTATAGGGCAGGAAGACCTTGAAATCGCCGTCTCTGATCTTGGAGTCGAGCAGGTTCACCGCCGTGGCATGAATATGCACCAGAACGTCATCATCCTGGATTTTGGGTTCCGGCAATTCGGCTAAACGCAAAGCGCCCATTTTTTGATATGTATCAACGACAAAGGCCCTCATGGCACCTTCTCCAGTTCATTATTAAACGGCCAGAAAGGCCAGGGCCCTGCTCACGAAGTCCGCATGGTTCTGGAATATGCCACCATGACCAGCGTCGTCGTAGATGACGATTTCCGCGTTCGGGATGCGTCGCGCCATGTCATGGCTGTTTATCGTCGGGACCATGATATCATGGTCACCATTAGCGATCAGTACGGGGATGCGAATACTTCCGAGATCCTGCGGGGCCTGCCGTCCCCACGCCGTAATCGCCTTGAGCTGGCGCAAAAAGGCGCTCACCGAAGGCGCTTTATCCCGGTCCATCTTTCGCTCAGTCAGTCGTTTCAGAAAATCGGCGGCGGAACGGCGGCCATTGGGCGTCGAAGTGAAAAACAGATAGGTCTTGGGGTCTTTGCGCGTCAGGATGCCCTTGAAGATCAGTGGCCACGATACCGGCCCCACCTTATCTATGCCTTTACCGCCCGCAGGTCCCGTCCCGGCCAGAATGAGCTTCCGGACCAGATCCGGGGCTTTCAGGGTGATATCCTGAGCCACCATGCCGCCCAGGGAGAAGCCCAGCAAATCAACCTGATCGAAGCCCATGGCCCGGATCAGGGCAATCGCGTCACGCGCCATCTCGTCAATGGTCAGGGGGGCTTTGCCGCCTGAAGCGCCAATCCCGCGATAATTGATGGCAATGATGGTGTGGTTTGACGCCAGACCATCGACGATGCGCGGATCAAAATTATCGAGCACAGCGCCCCAGTGATTCAGGAGAATGAGCGGCACACCGCCGCGCGCGCCCAGCTCACGATAGGCGAACATCGTCCCTCCGACCGTGATAGAGCGGTTAGCGGCGTCGATATAGCGGGCGGCGGGTTCGGGACCCGTGAATAGGCTTGTCATGATCGTCCTGTGAGATACGGATCGGGCTATAGAATGGGCGGGGAATGGTAGTCTCAGTCGATGTTGAACTGCTTGCGTAAGGTCTTGTCGAACATGGCCCGCGGCAGAAAACGTCTGGCAAAGGCGGTTTGCCGTGCCGCCTTCCCCGATGGATAGCGCAGTCGTGGGGCCCTATCCCGTGCGGCCGCCAGAATGGTCGCCGCAACATCTTCGGCGGTGTCACCCGCGGCCATCGCGGCGTCAAAAGCCTTCTGGTATCTGACCTTGGTCTGGGCATAGGCGGCCACGGGACGGTCGCCCTCGGGTGAATTGGCCTCGATAGAGGTCTTGGTGGCCCAGGGCTCGATCACGGCGACCCGAATGCCGAACGGGCGCACTTCGTGGTCCAGAGATTCCGAATAGCCCTCGAGGGCATGCTTGCTGGCCCCGTAATAGGCGCCAAACGGCCCTGGGATCAGCCCCATAACCGAGCCAATATTGAGGATACGGCCCTGGCCCTGCTGACGCATGAGCGGCAGAACGGCGTTGGTCACGCGGACGACACCCAAAAAATTGGTGTCGAACAGCGAACGCACCTGCTCTATCGAGCTTTCCTCGGCCGCGCCGGATAAGGCATAGCCGGCATTGTTCACGAGAAGGTCGATATGACTGAGTTCGGCATGCGCGAGCGCAATGGCCTCGGCGACGGACTCGTCAGAGGTCACATCACAGGCGATCATGCGAATACCCTCGCGAACCTCGCCCGGGGCAGCCTTACGGCTGGTGCCGATGACCCGATATCCGGCTTTTGACAGGGCTAAGGCCGCAGCCTTGCCAATGCCACTTGATGCGCCGGTAATAAATGCCGTTTTGTCGCGGCGAGCCTTCTTTGAGATGGCCATTTTCATTTCTTTCTGGGTTGTCCGCGATGACCTCAGGTGGACCCAAACCACGCGGCATATATTTTAGATGACGTTCATAATCTTTTATGATAGATGATCTTCATAATCTAAATTGTCAAGTGCGTTTTTCACTTTGAGTGGACGAGTACATCCGAAACAGGCCAGGTGGGTCTGCGGACGAGGCCCGACCGGAAAGGACGAGTACAGATGAGAGTGTCGCGGGAAAAAGCCCTTGAGAGCCGTGAGCAGGTCATTGAGACGGCCGCGCGCTTACTGCGCGAACGGGGCTTTGATGGTATTGGCGTGGCCGACATTATGAAGGCCGCCGGGATGACGCATGGCGGGTTTTATCGTCACTTCGAGTCAAAGGACGACCTCGCCGTCAAAGCCAGTGAGCGAGCGATCACAGAATCAAAAGCCGCGCTCGTCGATGAGTTGTCTAAAAATCCGCAAGACCCGCTTCGGGCTATTATCGAACGTTACGTATCTGCGGTGCATCGCGACGACCCCGGGACAGGCTGTATTCTGCCCGCTCTGGCGGCAGACGCCGCTCGCAGGGATGACCCGGCCTTACGCGAGGTATTCACGGCGAATATACGGGAATATCTGGATCAGCTTGGGGCTCTTCTGGCCGTCCGTCCTGCGGCCACAGGCGTGCGCACCCCTGCCGCTATCCTTGCGGAAATGGTTGGTGCCGTCGTTTTATCGCGCGTGATCAGCGACGAAACTCTGGCAGATCAACTCATTAACGACGTGGT
>NZ_JAIXSV010000062.1 GCF_027484505.1 Asticcacaulis sp. | reverse complement strand
TTCGTGACTGAGGACACCACATCAGAGCAAGACCGTATCGAAGATGCGGCGGCTCTCTGGCATACACGTCTGGAGGCCGGGACGGCTGATCTCGATGCATTTAATGCCTGGAGAGATGAGGACCCGCGTCATTCCGTTGCCTTCTCGCGCGTCCTGGCCACGGCGGATGCCATAGACGATCTTCGCGGTTTCGACTTTAGCGACGACCCTGATTTGCGCACTGGGGCCGGGACGCGGCGCATGTTCATGCGGGCCGGTGCGGCAGCGGCCGTTGTCGCCGTTGGGGCGAGTGTCTGGGCTTTCAGCCAGCGCCGCGCGTCAGCCTCAACCAACATTGGTGAGCGCCGGTTGGTGCAGCTACCAGACCGCATCAGCGTCGAACTGAACACCGATACGCGCGTCGAATGGAAGCAGGTTCAGGGCTCCGTTCGCCTCTGGCTTTTGCGGGGTGAGGTGGCTGTTTCTGTGCCCAAGGGACAGAAGCCGTGCCTCTTGGAGACCCCCGCCGCGACCGCCGAAATCAGCGGTGATGTGAACGCAAGGCTTCGCGCATCGGCTCTGGATTTGACCGTTTTGCGCGGGGCCTGCGTGGTCAAGGAGAGTGCGAAAACAACGCCACAGCGGCTGGAAAGTCAGCAGTCATTCTTAGCCGGAGCAGGTGCCGGAACGCTGCGAAACATCACGCCGCAGGAGCTCGAATCCGCCAGCGCCTGGCGCATGGATACGCTCGAATTTATGGGCCAGCCGCTGGCCTTAGCCGTCGAAGAATATAACCGTTACCTGACCCAACCCATCGTCATTGTGGACCCGGATATTGGGGCCATTCGCGTCGGCGGAAGGTTCAGTTCACGCGATCCTGAGGGCTTTTTGCAGACGGTACAATCGAGCTTTGGCGTGCGGGTTTCGACCGGCCCGAAGGGCGAAATCCTCCTCACAAAGTCTGACCAAGCGGGCTAAAAAAATGAAGAAATCTGACGCCGGATCGACAAAACGAAGGCCAAAAGTCCATGTCCATCTGTGTCCATAGACATCGGTGGAATTTGGATATTCGGGTCTTTTCGTCGCCAATAATGCCAGGGTCCACGCGAAATTTGATTGGCCTAAAAGCCCAGATTACCCCCGCCGAAACCCTGTCAGACAGAAGCCATTTTGCGAGGAAATTCACGGCGAATGGTGTGCAAGCTGCCGAGGCGCGAAGTGGCAAGATCGTACGAGATTCGGCGAGGTACGGTTAGGGAATAGGCAAGATAAAAGACCGTCTCTCAGAGCCGGTAAGTCATTGTCTGCACATCGGAAATTCGAGAGACAAGCGCGATGAGGTGAGAGACAGTTGTCGCCTAAGGCACTGATTTTATTGAGGGGGGAGTCTCGTAAAGCTGCCTCATATTCTCAATTTGTGCAAAAAGCGGAGCGCACGCAGTCTCAAACGGCGAAATTTTCCCTATCAACGGTCATCGGCAAGGTGGGAGCTTTAACGGGCGGATGGCGCCTTAAAACGGGTTAAATTACGGGCGCAGTGCTGGCATCGCGCGGTCACAACTGTTTTTGGCCCAAACCTGTTTTTAGCGGCCGAATGCGATCGCGCAATTTTGCCCCCCCCATTGGCCGGTGGTGCGGTTACCTATCCACGCCGCCGTTCACTCCGAAGCCGGTTGTACTCGGTGTTTCAAACGAGGATGACTTATCCTCGAACCGAAAATGCATGGGTACTCCCTCCAATTAGCGCAGAATTGCTTGATAGAGGCGCAGTACCGCTGGCGCCACATGGCGATTTGAAGGAGAGTTACGCCGGTTGAATGAAATTGAGGCATTTGGTTGGGGTGGCGCAGCACCCAGTCGGAAATTGCGATCAAGCCTGTTGATCTCTATCGCGGGGCGCGCCAAGGTGGAGCTAATCACTAGGGGTGATGGGGGGATTGCGCGGCATTAAAGCTGAAAGCCCTAAGCCAATCGCCCGAAATGGGGGAGGGTCTGATGTCTATCTACGTTGTGCCGAGGGCTGGGCTCCCGTCTGAGATGCCCGCACATACCTTTGTCTTGCGCTCCGACAATTGGGACGATTTCGGATACTCGACGCTGTACGAGTTGCACTACTTCAATGACGCGGGAGAGCGCATTGAGCTCGGCGGGATCAAAGTCATGCGTCGCGGCCAGACGATGGGGGGCCATGCAGAAATGCCTACGTCTCCATTCCACAGGTTAACGGACGACTATTGTGCGGTCGGCCAAGACCAGCGCTATTACGAGGCAATCTATGCCTTGCCGTCAGATATTCGAAAAGATTTTCTCAAACGCATAAGAGATTGCGCCTTCGACCTCAGCATACTCAAAACTTTTGAGGATGATGAGGTGTTCAATACGTCTCTATGTCGCTTCATACGAAAGTCAGACATCTCCCGGTTGTTTCACAGCATACTGATGGGCAACATCGCCCAGACAGCCTTCAACTTCCGATTTTTAGTCCCGCCAAGCGGCGATGCAGGGCTGACAGTCTCAGTCGAACCCCATTCCTTGCCGCCTTCGAACGTACACGTATTGATTGGTCGCAACGGTGTCGGCAAGACGCGTCTCCTTGCGGACATGATTGATGTGCTAACCGGACACGACGATGATGCCGCCTTCGGGATTAAAGGCAAGATTGATTTTCCTGGTTTCAATTCTGAAGAAGAGCGATTCACCAGCTTGGTGAGTGTCGCTTTCAGCGCCTTCGACAAACTAATGCCAGTCGCGCAAGATAGGATTGCCGGCTCAGTCAAATATGCATACGTCGGTTTGAAAAAAACACCCGGTCCGTCTCGGGATGTGAAGAATGCCGAGGGCCCAGACACAAGCGAGGGAGACAGCTCGCTCGGTACGCAACTCAAGTCTGAAAAAGAGCTCGAAGACGAATTCCGCCAGTCCTTGGAAAACTGTGTCCCAAATCCACGCCTAGAGCGGTGGCTTCGGGCGATTAATCTTCTGACCTCTGATCCGATCTTAGCCGATTACGACCTAGCGCGGCGGATGGTGTCAGAAGGACTTCAATCTGTCGTACAGGTGTTCGAGACGCTTAGCTCGGGGCACAAGATCGTCCTTTTGACGGTTACCCGTCTGGTCGAACTCGTGGATGAAAAGACTCTTGTCTTGATAGATGAGCCAGAAACCCACCTCCATCCGCCACTTCTAGCCTCTTTTACAAACGTGATCTCCGATTTGCTTATTGCTCGCAACGGAGTGGCGCTAATAGCAACCCATTCTCCGGTCGTCCTTCAAGAAGTCCCTACGAGTTGCGTGACTATCCTCAATCGGTCAGGGTCTGAGTACAGTTTCTTGCGGCCTGACCTAGAAACCTATGGCGAGAATGTAGGCACATTGACCCGAGAAGTTTTCAGCTTGGAGGTTTTAGAAAGTGGCTTCCATGCGCAGCTAAAAAAGTCGGTGTCAGAGCTGGGCTACGAGGGACTTTTGCGTGAGTTTAACGGCCAAATTGGATCTGAGGGACGCGCGTTGGCACGGTTGCTGAACACGACATTGCAGCAGGGTGAAGATGCATAATCTCCCTATTCCCGATATAGATGACATGGTGGTTTTTGACACCTGTATCAGCGTAAAACCCGCAGCCCTGAGGCAGCGTTTCGAAACGGCAAGGAATGGGGTGAGTGCGGCCTATGCAAACTATGCTGACCGGGGAACCAATGACCTCCTGCTTGGCATCCAAAGCATTTTGCCCTTTGAACACATCGCACTCACCACACAAGAGTTCCGGCAACTCTATGCGGGGCAGGTTCTGCACAAAAGCGGTCCCGCGCGCTCGATCTACGACAAGATACAGTTGGCAGCCCGCCGTTGCCCCTTTTGTTCGCACGGCGCGCCACGAACTCTAGATCATTTCCTTCCGAAAGAGTCCTTTGCCGAGTTTTCCGTCCTTAGCAAAAACCTCGTCCCCTGCTGCCGAGACTGCAATGGCGCGAAGCACTCAAAGGTCATTTCTGCGGACGAGCAGTTTTTCCATCCATACTTCGATCAGATTTCAGGCGGTACTTGGCTGGAGTGCCGCCTGGATTACGGAGGGGGGACGCCGGCGCCAGTCTTCTACGTGAACATGGCGGCTGAGGGCGTCGCTGAACCGGTTCTGAAAAAGCTGGAATATCAGTTCGGAAAACTTGGCCTCAGCGCAATATATGGCACTCAGGCCATTGATGAGATTGAAGGTCAGATGCGGTATTTGTGTCGCCTACATCAAGCGGGGGGAACAGACGAAGTCACTGCTTTCCTCGCCGAACAGGTTGAGTCCAAAGCTGGGCATAGTGTGAATTCGTGGCAGGCGGCTCTCTATCGAGGGCTCTTTCGCGACGCAAATTTTAGCGCCATGGAATGGAATGTCTGATCCCCGTCTGTCCTCACACTGCCCTGCGGCACTGCACTCTTTATTGTCACGACCATGGTGGCGTGTACATGTCGGGGTTGGCAACTAAAGCGATACGTAGTTTTTGAATGTGCCGAACTCTAGAGGGGGGGACGCGCGAGTGGTTGGTTAAAGACCATGTGCTTTCTTCCGCTATTGGGACGAAAGATGGTGCGGACTGAAATTGTCCGGAATGGGCGCGAATGCGACAATACGACAGACGTTTCGACTTGGCCACTAGGCGCGCCAGAGCTGGATCAATTCCACGGGGTAACCTCGGTCCCGAAGCTTTCCGCTGATCGAACTGCGGCGAA
>NZ_JAIXSV010000366.1 GCF_027484505.1 Asticcacaulis sp. | reverse complement strand
TCATCTCTCCAGGCATTAAATGCATCGAGATCAGCCGTCCCGGCCTCCAGACGTGTATGCCAGAGAGCCGCCGCATCTTCGATACGGTCTTGCTCTGATGTGGTGTCCTCAGTCACGAACAGGCGCATCCTTTACGGCCTCGCAAACGCCCGAAGCCGATGCACACGGTACACGAAAATACATGCGGTAATCTACTCGGATGCGCGGCTTTTGTTAGGGAAGATCGGGGGCTTTGAGGGTGCCGAGGGCTCCTCATTATAGGGCTCACCAAGGCGCTTCCCGATTAGGTTCATGCCCTTGGCGAGATGCTTCTCAACCATGCTGACACTGATGCCCATTTCCTTCGCAATGTCGGGGGGAGACATCTCCTTTAAGCGCCTCAGCTTGACCACCTGACGGCATCTTGGGGGCAAGTCTTCGATAGCCTGAAGAACGATGTGACGGCGTTGCCCCGCCGAAAGCAGGTCAAAGGCCGTGGGCTCATCCGAGACCTGATCGATGGCTTCAAAGTTCGCCACCAGGTCAATCGGTACGATGCGGTCGCGTTGAAGTTTGCTCCAGAAACGGAAATGAAGAACCTGCTTTACATAGGCGCGCGGAAACTCAACCTTCCGCCAGTTGTCGTCGCGAACGAGATAAAGGTACGCGTCCTGAAGCATCTCGCGCGCCGTCTCGCGGTTGCGCGTCAGACGGATGGCGATGTTCATAAAGAAGCCTTCATGCGGGAACAGGTTCGTGGCGAACCAGCGGTCGATTTCCCGACTCCAGGGCTTCGAATTATCCGGCCCCGGCGGCTTCGATCCAAAGCCCATATAGAAGTAACGCTCGGGCACGCCTAAGGCTTCGGTGCAACGCATCAGCTCGTCAGAACCGATACGTTTTTTGCCCTCTTCGATAGCAACGAGGTCTGCCACCGGCATCTCAAGGAACCCGGCCAGCCACTCTTCGGACATTTGCAGAAAGAGCCGTCGGGCGCGGATGCGCTCGCCTACATGGGTATCAACGGCATTGAGCTCAATCGTCATCTTGAAACCCCCAAGGCTCCAATTGGCGGTACGTCCCCGCCTAAGGAAGCCTCCTCGATCCTGGAGATCGGGGAGTTGGAAAACCGGCAGTGCACGGTCCCTGTGACCTTTAGCCGGGGCCTGTTGCATACGCCACAGGCTCCCCGACCACATAAGGGTCAAGGAGGTGCGTCGGAATGGCCGACGTCAACCAACACTACGGGGTTTCCACGCCCCAGCACTGCACGTACAGCGCCATCAGGGATTCTATACGAGACAGCTTCAGATTGCTACTAAGATTGTCACAATCCTCATCATTCCGGCGCATATCGCCGCTCTTTATTCGCGAGGTCGCCGCCAAGCAACTATTACACGTCAGAAAATCAAGAAGCGAATGCGATCATGTGTTCAAGAAAAGCGAAACTCCCCTGACTGTACTAATCCCGGAAAAAGAATTATAAACAACGACCATTGAAGTTAAACGGGAACTGTCTCCAAATACTCTGTTAAGCATTTTGGTAGAACAGCCAAACTAGTAAAAGTGCGAATAGAGTCTGTACGTGGATCAAACGTCATCTTCGCCTTAGTTGAAAATATCACGGGGGCTTTGGAACCGCGATCGTGTTTTAAAGCCTCGAGAAAAGCGACGAAGGCCGTCAACAAGAACTTACCCCGCCAATCCGCGAGCGGGTCAAGCGCTTGGAACTCTACGGCAAGAGAGTTCACATCAGCTTTGTCGAGCGGAGCTTTTTTCCCCATACGTCTAACTACATCATCGTCGCTTAGAGAGAATTTTACCTCATGGAAATTCGCGGAAATCGCCGGGGTGATTGTGCTATCATGTGCATGCGTCTCAACATCCTTCCTCCGAGCATAAAAAGCGCAGAGATTCGCAAAACTCAAATGATGAGTGTAAGAACTAATGAAGGATTGAAAATTCGCTTGAATGGTAGCGATATCTTTCGCAGCATTAATGTCGTTACATCTAAACTCACAAACAAGAAGAGATTTTAAAACTTCTTCCGATACAAGTAGATTTTCGAATGAGTATGTTGGAGTCATCCATATTTTTTCACTTGGTACATGCCCTCGCATTCCATCAAAGTCTTTATCGATAAAACACCAGAAATCATCCAAGCTGATTTCTTTGCTATGACTGATTATATCATGGAGCTTAAGAACGTTTCCCTTACCGTTGCAATTATACGTTGCCACTCTTTCTCTGGCGAGAGGCTTAAGCCTGCATAGGCACGCATCGAAAAATGTAACATCGTCATTTCCTTCGACTAAGAAAATGAAAGGCTGACCACAGCCGCCCTTAAACTGCAACAACCTTAGAAAAAGCGCTTCGTCGGAATTGCTTGCATCGGATATAGCTTGAGTTCTCGACATTTTAGATGCTGGTCTGGCTTTTGTTGTAACGCGTTACCTTCAGATCCCCAGCATACGGCCGCAGATCATTTTTAAATATAAATGGCGAATGCGTGATAGCGATAAGTTGACGACAGCTTTTCGCCTTGACAATATCGGGCAAAAACTTCATCTGCCACTCCATTGACAGCGAAAGCTCAGGTTCATCTATCAAAACTATAGCATTTTGCTCAGGCTCCAAATACAATCTCGCAAATATACTAATAATTTGCTTTTCTCCAGAAGAAAGCGCCTCCAATGGAAGCTTTCTACCAGTGTATGTATTTACCACCTTAGCTTCCGCTGAAGCTTTATCGAACATGAATGACTTTTCATTTATATCATCACGCCAATACGAGTTGATAACTTCAATAAATTCCTCAATTGCAGATTCTCTATCTTGCGTAGACGCGTATGTCTGCATCAGCTGATCTAAAAAGCTCTTTAGATAGATATTATCTTCAGAGTTAATATCACCGGTCGATATTAAACTCTCCATTCTCTTTCGAGTCTTTTCATCATTACGCCCAAGTCGCCCAAGAACGACTTGCAGAGACTCAATATTTATAGGATTTGAATCTTCAATGTTCCTGCGGTAGTTACCGAACACCAAATCATCAAGTGTTCTTGCGTTAATTTGCGAAAAGGCCCTTACAGTGGTGCGTCGAATATCTTCCGCCATTTCTGATAGCCGACTTTCGACATCCTGTAGCCCGAAATGAATTAGCTGCGTTGGCTGTCCAGTTCGCCGATAGGGAGGAGAGCGACGGCCACCACCTTGCTTAATCCTGTACTCCGGAAGCAACGCCTCAATTCTACGGTAAGTCGGGAGGTACAGCACAGAGTGCCCTTCCAAACTTTCTTGAACTTCGTTAATAAATTTAACGAAATTATCCCGCTTCTTTTTAACTGCCGCGACAGACGATCGTGTGCCGAGCGATTGTAGACTATTCTTAAGATAGCTAGTTGGAAATCTATGCTGTCCCCATTCTTTGGCAAAGTATTTTGTATTCTCAATTGCAGATTCATCCGCTTCTACAGTTGCTAAAACCAACTCCTCAGCCTCAGTCTTGGTCGGCGGTGACATCTCCATCCTTTGCCAGAGGTCTAGCTCCATCCACTCTTTGTACATTTCGTCTGTGATTGGCGAGAATTCACTACGTTTATGGCTCCAATATCGGCCAGAAATAGTGAGGTTCAACTCTTCAAACTCAGCTGACAGAAAAACTCTGTAGTCACCTATCAAAATAGAATACAGAGTATTTAATAGGGTCGTCTTACCGGCCCCATTTTCCGCGACCAGTATTTTAACTGAATGATTAGCGAATAAATCAATATCCTTGTAACCATTCGCAAGCTTCAGTGAGAATTGTTGAATGATGGATTCTGAAATTGACAATTCCAATAGCTGATCAGACATATCGTTTCCTCATGCGCGGGGCAAATACTACGCGAAATTCTACGTCAGCCCAGCCTGACGTAATTCTCGCAGGAAACAGATTCGCCCCTCCGAAGAAACGCTACCACGCCTGCGCAATGCGACACAACGCTGAGTTTATACGCGCGAATGCGCCTTAACCGGTATCACGCGCACGCGGGATTTATTGCGCGACCAAGATTGTCGAATATCGTACCAGCCTAATATGGGGACCGAAACGACCAAGACCATCATTTACTCGATCATAGCGGCAAGCATTTCCGCTGTGGCAACTCTACTGTTGATTGGCGACAACCATAAGGATTTGGACTGGGAAACACTGCTTGCAGCGCTGGTAGCATTGGCCGCCGCTGTTGGTGCGTCCAAACCAAACAGCATATAAGGATTGGGGGCTCATTTTGGTGGCTCCATTTGGCAATTGAGTACTTCAAAAAATTACATCAAAGACGTATTCAGACGATTCGTATCAGCTAAGCCGCGTAGATTGGAACGATCTCCGCGCCATCGCGCAGTCTATCGAGATAGTCGGACCACCATTGTGCCATTCGCACTCGTTCGTCCCAATGCGCGCCTCGATGGTAAATCGCCCTCACTCGGTCTCCACCTTTGTGAGCAAGAGCGCGCTCAATAGCATCCGGCGACCAGAGGCCAGATTCATTCAGTAGCGTACTGGCCGTACTTCGGAAGCCGTGCGCGGTCATTTCGTCACCACTATACCCCAGACGCCGAAGCGCAACATTGATGGTGTTCTCGCTCATGGGCCGAAGCCAAGTGCGGATGGACGGGAACACATAGCTTCCGCCGTTCGCCAAAGCCTTCGCATCAGAGAGAATTTCCAACGCTTGCCGAGATAGCGGCACAACGTGCTCATTGCGCATTTTCATCTTCTCAGGAGGTATGCGCCAAATCTTCGCTTCAAAATCGACCTCCGTCCATTCCATGTGACGCAACTCGCCGGGTCTGACGAAAAGATGCGGCGTGAGCTTCAACGCAAGCGTCGTCGTCATGTATTTGTCGAAAGTCTCCACTGCCCTGAGCAATTCACCGAGGGCCTGAGGGTCCACAATTGCAGCCATATGTTTGGTTTTAGGCTTTACCAACGCCTCGCTGATGTCGGCTGCGGGGTTGACCTTCGCGCGCCCTGTTACGATGGCATACCGGAAGACCCGCGCCGCAAACGCCCTGAGCCGGTTCGCGGTCTCATAAATGCCCCTGCGCTCAAACTTCTTTAGGGCATTGAGGATTTCATAGGGTTCAATCTCCGAAACCGGGCGATGCCCCAGATCAGGCTCAAGCTGCTTTATGCAACGGTCGTTTCGAACCTTCGTTGCATTGGCCACACCCTCGCGCTCAAGCTTCTCACAAAGCTCCTGCGCTACAACTTTAAACGTGTTGCTGGCCTGTATAGCAGCGGCGACAGCCTTGCGCTTTTTGTCCAGGGAAGGGTCAATGCCTTCAGCAAGAAGTTCCCTCGCCTCGTCCCGTCGTTTCCGCGCGTCTTTAAGACCGACGACAGGATACTGCCCGATGGCCAGCAACCGCTCTTGCCCGGAGAAGCGATATTTCAATCGCCAGAGCTTTCCGCCGGAAGTCGTCACTAGCAGAAACATGCCCTCGCCGTCGGAGAGCTTGTAGGGTTTGGCCTTTGGCCTCGCCGAACGAATTGCGGAGTCTGTGAGCGCCATTTGGGGGTATCGCAAAATTGGAGTTTGCCGCGTACCCCCAGAAATACCCCCAATTTGCCCGGATAACGGCGGACAGGAGCGGATGATCTCGGATGAGCACTCCGATAACATACCATATTTTAAGGATTTTTTCAACTTCGCCGGACGCTGGCGGAAGGAGGAATGGTGGGTGAGCACGGACTCGAACCGTGGACCCGCTGATTAAGAGTCAGCTGCTCTACCAACTGAGCTACACACCCACTTTTCACCGCTTTCAAGGTGGGGCTGTTGGCAAGCCCCGGCGTTGAGGGGCGGAACATACGAATTTTTTCCGCCCTTGCAAGCGCTAATTTTGCTTTTTGCGCACAAAGCCTGTGGACGGTCGCAAACCGTCCCCCTCACCTCGTCGCTCAGGCGGCGGCGATGGCTTCGCCCACCACCTGCATGAAGGTCTGCGGTTCAAAGGGTTTGGGGATGAAGCCCGTCATGCCCGCCTCGAAGCAGCGGCGGCGGTCGGAATCGCGCACATGGGCCGTCATGGCCACCACTGGCGTGGCCGGCAGGGCGCGCTGCGTTTCCATCTGGCGGATGCGGCGCGTGCTTTCAAAGCCGTCCATGCCGGGCATCTGTACGTCCATCAGGATCAGGTCATAGGCGCGCATTTCGGCGCGGCGCAGGGCTTCGGTGCCGGTGCGCGCTACATCGTAATTGAGCCCCATCTGATCGAGCAGCGTAGAGACCACCACGATGTTCGGCTCATAGTCTTCGACGATCAGCACCTGACGCCGACCCTCAGAGAGCGGTTTTGCGGCCTCAAGGGTCTGCGGACGGGCAGGATCGTGCGTCAACGGTAGTTCGGCGCTGAAGATGGCCCCCTGCCCCGGTGTGCTGGCGGCGCTCAGCGTGCCCCCCATCTGTTCGGCCAGGGCGCGGGCAATCGACAGGCCCAGACCCGTGCCGCCATAGCGCCGCGTCATCGAGGCATCGGCCTGCGTAAACTTTTCAAAGATGGTGTCCAGCTTGTCCGGGGGGATGCCGACGCCGGTATCCATCACCTCAAAGCGCACGCGCGCTGCCGGCTTCGGTGTGCACCACCGATAGGCGCAGGTCGATGCGGCCGATATCGGTGAATTTGACGGCATTGGCCAGCAGGTTGCTCAGTATCTGCTGCACCCTCAGCGGATCGCTGCGGTAATATTCGCGCAGCTGAGGGCCGTAGGCCACGCCAAAGCCGACCCCCTTTTCCGCAGCGTGGACGCGCGGCGCGGCCACCGTCTGTTCGATCAGTTCGGGCAGGTTGAAGTCGCGCGTCTCCAGCTCGATGGCTCCGGCCTCGATCTTGGACACATCCAGCAGGTTGTTGATCAGGTGCAGCAGGTTTTCGCCGCTCTGTTTCAGCACACGGACATAGATCTGCTCGCGCTCGGAGAGGTTGGGCGACAGGCTGAGGATATGGGCCAGACCGATGACGGCGTTCATCGGCGTGCGCAGTTCGTGGCTCATATTGGCCATGAATTCGTCGCGGCGGCGGCTGGCTTCGGCCAGTTGCGCCTCGATGGCCTTCTGGCGCGTGATGTCACGGGCAATCTTTGAGGCACCGATGATGCGCCCGGCCTCATCGCGCACCGGCGAGACGGTCAGCGAAATGTCGATCAGGGCCCCGGACTTGGTGCGGCGCACGGTTTCAAAGTGTTCGACCCGCTGACCGCTGCGCACCTTGCCGATGATGACGTATTCCTCATCGTGCATGTCGGGCGGAATGATCAGGGTGATGTGCTGCCCGACCGCTTCGGCCGCCGTATAGCCGAAAATACGCTCGGCTCCGGCATTCCAGGTGGTGATGATACCGTCGAGCGTCTTGGAGACGATGGCATCGTCCGACGAGGCGACAATCGCCGCCAGCAATGCGCTCTGGTGTTGCGCCTCAGAGAGGGTGTCGTCCGTCAAAACCGAGGCTCCGGAGGTGGGTCGGCCAGTGTCCATTGGAGCGTTTTCCGTACGGGAATCTGCAAATCGCGGCGATGCTAACCCTAAAGCCTGTAACCGGACAATACGATCTTGGGGCGGGTAGCGCTTTATGGCTTTTTCATGCGTTGCGGCAAAAGCGGCGCAACCTTCTTACATCCGCACTGATACGGTCCTGAGCCATCACAGTTCCGTTATCACATTGGAAAGACTGATGTTTTCTAAGAAAGCCTTTACCGCCGCCACGCTGGCCGGCGTGCTCATCCTGCCGCTGGCCGCCTGCGGATCGCCGCAGGAAAACGCCGCCGAAGAGGCCGCGGAGAGCGCGTCTGAAAGCTCGTCGAGCGTCTTTGACAGCGCCTCTTCCAGCGCTTCGGAGAATATCGACTTTGCGGGTCGCGCCACCGTCGCCGGTGTGTTTGAAATCGAGTCGAGCAAGCTGGCGATCGAGCGCACCAAGAAGGCCGATCTGAAGGCCTTTGCGCAAAAGATGGTGACCGACCACACCAAGGCCGCCACTGAGCTGAAGGCCGCCATCACGGCTGCCGGGCTGACGCCGCCGGCCGAAGGGCTCGATTCCGAGCATCAGGACATGCTGAACGACCTGAAGAACGCCTCGGCTGAGGATTTCGACGCCAAATATATCGACGCCCAGCAAAAGGCGCACGACAAGACGATCGACCTGTTCGAAAAGGAAGCCAAGGACGGTCAGGCCGGTCCGGTCAAGGATTTTGCGGCCAAGACCCTGCCGACGCTTAAAATGCACAAGGCCGACATCGAAAAGCTCGACGAAAAGTATTGATCCGGTCCCGCGCGATAACGCGAACGCCGCCCCTCACCGGGCGGCGTTTGGCGTATCCTTATCCGGCATAGGGGCGGGTCCTCTCACCCCAGCACCCGCGCGGCCTTGGCACCGGCTTTCGCGTGCGCCTCGGCGGCCTTCTGGTCCCCTTCTTCGCGCGCTTTCTTGGCCAGCGCCTCATAGTGCGTCTGAAGCGCGGCCAGTTCGGTCTCGCTCATATTCTCCATGTCGATATAGGCCGTATTGGCCTTTGACACCGCACGGATCAGCTCATCCAGCTTGAGTTGCATGATGCGGGCGTCACGGTTTTGCGTGTTCTGAATCAGGAAGACCATCAGGAAGGTGGCAATGGTTGTGCCCGTATTGATCACCAGTTGCCAGGTGTCCGAGAAACCGAACACAGGCCCGGTAAGTATCCACACCCCCACCACTGCGACCGCCAGCCCGAAGGCCCAGGGGCTGCCCGCTGCGATGGCGGTGGCGTGCGCGAAACGGACGAACCCGCTCTTTTTGTGTGGCTTTTCAGCATTATGCGACATGATTTCCCGGCCTATTGTGACAGCAGGCAGGGTGCGGCGCGGGGCATAAGGATGCAATCAGAGCCTTCGGCTGCTCTATTGAGACGCCTCAGATCACATACATATCGACATATTCATGCACCGCCGTGGCCTCCAGCGCCTGCTGATCGAGGCTGAGGTCGAAAATGGCCTGCTGCTGCTTTTTGGGGAAGCGGCGGTTGAGATTGGTGCGGAACTTGGCCTCCAGCAGCGGGATGCCTTCCTTGCGGCGGCGTTTGTGGCCGATCGGATATTCGACCACGATCTCCTCCCACACCGTGCCGTCGTTGAGCGTGACGGTCACCGCATTGGCGATCGAGCGCTTGTCCGGGTCGTGATAGTCCCTGGTGAACTGCGGGTCTTCGGTGCAGAAGATCTTGTCGCGCAGGGCGTCAATCCGCGCATCCTGCGCCACCTCGTCCTCGTAATCCGCCGCCGTCAGACGCCCGAACAGGATCGGCACGGCCATCATGTACTGGATGCAGTGGTCGCGGTCGGCCGGGTTGTGCAGCGGCCCTTTCTTGTCGATGATACGCACGCAGGCCTCATGGGTGCGCACGTCGATGCGCGCGATGTCGTCCGGCGACAGTCCTTTGGCCCGCAGTTCCTGATGCACGCGCATAGCCGCTTCGACGGCGGTTTGCGAATGGAACTCCGCCGGATAGCTGATCTTGAACAACACGTGCTCCATCACATAGCTGCCGTAGGGGCGCTGGAAGCTGAACGGCTTGCCCTTGAAGGAGACGTCGTAGAAGCCCCACACCGGCGCGGTCAGGGCCGAGGGGTAGCCCATCTCACCCTTCTGCACCATAAGGGCCAGTCGCACGGCGCGGCTGGTGGCGTCGCCCGCCGCCCAGGACTTGCGCGAGCCGGTATTGGGGGCGTGGCGATAGGTGCGCAAGCTCTGCCCATCGACAAAGGCCAGCGACACGGCGTCGATGATCTCCTCGCGCGTCAGGCCCAGCATCCCGGCCACCACCGCCGTCGAGGCGACCTTGACGAGGATGACGTGGTCGAGGCCGACGCGGTTGAAGCTGTTGTCCAGCGCCAGCACGCCCTGAATCTCATGCGCCTTGATCATGGCGGTGAGCACGTCACGCATGGTCAGTGGTGCCTTGCCCGCCGCGACGCGATTGCGCGATATCCAGTCGGCAACCGCCAGAATACCGCCCAGATTATCCGACGGGTGCCCCCATTCGGCCGCCAGCCAGGTGTCGTTGAAATCGAGCCAGCGGATCATCGCGCCGATATTGAAGGCCGCCTGTACGGGATCGAGCTGGAACGGGGTGCCCGGCACCTTGGCACCATTGGGCACGGTGGTGCCCGGCACGATAGGCCCCAGAAGCTTGGTGCAGGCGGGATAGTCCAGCGCCTCAAGCCCGCAGCCCAGCGTGTCGATCAGGCAGTTGCGCGCCGTCTCATAGGCGAGGTCGGAGTGGATTTTATAGTTCAGCACGTAGTCGGCGATATCGACAAACACGCTGTCGGGTTCAGGGCGGATATTGGGGATATGTGTGGACATGGATGTTTCCTACATCCTCCCCTGCACAGCGGGGGAGGTGGCATCTGAGCAAGGCGAAGATGACGGAGGGGACAGGCCCCACCCACCGCTTCGCGGTCCCCCCTCCCTGCTTCGCAGGGAGGGATAATGATTATTGACGCTCTTCGATCCTGACGAAGGCGCGGTCTTCGGGGCCGGTATAGTTGGCGCTGGGGCGGATGATCTTGCCGTCGATGCGTTGCTCAATCACGTGGGCTGACCAGCCAGCGGTACGCGCTATGGCAAACAGCGGCGTGAACATGGCCGTCGGCACGCCCATGCGGTGATAGGAGACGGCGGAGAACCAGTCGAGATTGGGGAACATCTTCTTGACCTCCCACATCACGCGCTCCAAGCGCTCGGCAATGGCGTACATTTTCAGCGAACTCTGCTCGACGCTGAGGTCGTGGGCGACCTGTTTGATCACCACATTGCGCGGGTCGGAGACCGTATAGACCGGGTGGCCAAAGCCGATCACCACTTCCTTGCGTTCGACACGGGCGCGGATATCGGCCTCGGCCTCGTCCGGCGTCGCGTAACGCTTCTGGATCTCAAAGGCCACCTCATTGGCCCCGCCGTGCTTGGGTCCGCGCAGCGCGCCAATGGCTCCAGCAATGCACGAATACATGTCCGAGCCCGTCCCGGCGATCACCCGCCCGGCAAAGGTCGAGGCGTTGAATTCATGCTCGGCATAGAGGATCAGCGAAATATGCATGGCCTTCACCCAGCTTTCGCGCGGTTTTTCGCCGTGCAGCAGGTGCAGGAAGTGCCCGCCGATGGAGTCGTCGTCCGTCTCGACCTCGATACGCTTGCCATTGTGGCTGTAGTGATACCAGTAGAGCAGCATCGACCCCAGAGACGCCATCAGTTTGTCGGCAATGTCGCGGGCCGAGGGCGCATTGTGGTCGTCCTTTTCCGGCGCGAGGCAGCCCAGCAGGGAGACGCCGGTGCGCATCACATCCATCGGATGCGCCGACGGCGGTATCTGCTCCAGCACCGACTTCAGGCTGACCGGCAGGCCGCGCAGGGCGCGCAGCTTGCTCTTATAGGCCGTCAGCTCCGAAACGGTCGGCAGGCTGCCGTGCACCAGCAGGTACGCCACCTCCTCGAACTCGCACGTCTGGGCCAGGTCGAGAATGTCATAGCCGCGATAGGCCAGATCATTCCCCGTGCGCCCCACCGTACACAGGGCCGTATTGCCCGCCGCCATACCCGACAGGGCGACCGACTTCTTGGGCTTGAAGGCGGTTGTCGCCTCCCCTTTGGGCAGTTCACTGACGGCATTCATGGCCGCTCCCTCCGCTTATTATTTGTTTTTATTGAACATCGCATCGAGGCGCTGTTCGTAGTCGTAATAGTCGATGCGCTGATATAGCTCGTCGCGCGTCTGCATCAGGTCGAGCACATTTTTCTGATGGCCGTCGCGCCGGATGGCCTCATAGACGGTCTCGGCGGCCTTGTTCATGGCGCGGAAGGCCGACAGCGGGTAGAGCTGAATGGCCACCCCCGCAGAGGCCAGTTCTTCGCGCGTAAACAGCGGCGTCTTGCCGAACTCGGTGATATTGGCCAGCACGGGCACCTTTACGGCGGCGGTAAAGCGGCGATAGGTGTCGAGGTCATAGGCCGCTTCGGCAAAAATGCCGTCTGCCCCGGCTTCGACGCAGGCCAGCGCCCGCTCAATCGCCGCATCAACCCCGTCCACGGCAATGGCGTCGGTGCGGGCGATCAGGAAAAAGTCCGGATCGGTCTTGGCATTGGCGGCGGCCTTAACGCGATCGACCATTTCCGCGACCGACACGATCTCCTTGCCCGGCCGGTGGCCACAGCGCTTGGCCCCCACCTGATCCTCAATATGACAGGCGGCGGCCCCGGCCTTGATCAGCGCCTTGACCGTGCGCTCGATATTGAAGGCGGAGGGGCCAAAGCCCGTATCAATATCGACCATCAGCGGCAGGTCGCAGACATCGGTGATGCGGCGCACGTCGATCAGCACGTCCTCAAGGCCGCTGATGCCCAGATCGGGCATCCCCAAAGACCCCGCCGCCACGCCACCGCCGCTCAGATAAATGGCGCGGTAACCGGCGCGCTTGGCCAAAAGCGCGTGATTGGCATTGATCGCGCCGATGACCTGCAACGGGGTTTCGGCCTTAAGCGCCGCACGAAATCGGGCACCGGGTGAGGTCATGACAGTCTCTCCAGAATACTCACATAGTTGGCGACCGCACCGCCGCCCATATTGAAGGCCAGTCCGAGCTTCGGGTCAGGCAGTTGCATCTCGCCCGCCTCCGCACACAGTTGCCGCGCGGCGATAACGTGCATGGAAACGCCCGTCGCCCCGACCGGATGGCCCTTGGCCTTCAGACCGCCGGACATATTGGTGGGGCAAAGGCCCTGACGACCGGTGCCACCGGCGATGATGAACTCTGCCCCCTGCCCCTTGGGGGCCAGCCCCATGGCTTCGGCGACCAGCAGTTCGGCAATGGTGAAGCAGTCGTGGACTTCAGCAAAGCTGATGTCAGACACCGACACACCCGCCTGCGCGTAGGCGCGCTCAAAGGCCAGCCGCGGACCGGTAAAGTCGGTCATGTCCTTGGCCGACAAAGGCAGCAGGTCATTGACCTGAACCGACGCGCGGAACCCAACGGCGCGTCGGAAGTCCCTGGCCCGGTCAGCGCGGGTGAGGACGATGGCCGCCGCCCCGTCCGACACGAGCGAACAGTCGGTCATCTTCAGCGGGTCGGAAATCAGCGGGTTCTTGTCGGACACCGTGGCGCAGAACTCGACCGACAGCGGTTTTTTGAGCTGCGCCAGCGGATTATTGAGCGCCGCCTGATGGTTCTTGGCGGCGATATGCGCCATGGCCAGAGTCGGATCGCCGTAGCGCTCACCATAGGCGCGGGCAAAACGAGCAAAGATGTCGGGGAAGGACAGTCCCGCCTCTTCGGCCTGATAGCTGGCGGCCCCCAGAGCGCGCGTCACGCCCGCCCCGTCGAGCGCGGTCATTTTTTCGGCCCCGACGACCAGTGCGGTGTCAATGCGCCCCGACGCAATGGCGTCCATTGCCGCATAGAGCGCCGCCGATCCCGACGCGCAGGCGTTTTCCAGCCGCGTGGCGGGTGTGTAGCGCAGGCCCTCATCCGCCCCCAGCACCATCGAGGCGCAAAAACCATCGGGCGTCAGGCCGGCATTGTACAGGCCCAGAAACACCGCATCGACGTTGGCTCCGCTGATTCCGGCGTCGCTAAGCGCCTCACGCGCCGCCGTCTGAATGAGCGCTTCGAGCGACAGGTCCAGCCGTCCGAACGGCGTATGACCCCAGCCGACAATGGCCGCTGCGTGCATGGTGTGGGCTCCCGTTTAACTCGCAACCGCTTCTGCGTCAGTTGCGTTCGAGAAAAGGCGTAAACCCTTGCCGCAGCGGGAGTCAATGCAGGCGCCGGACACGTTTTCGGGACCGGAAAAACGCGCGTCCGGCGATACATGCTGCAATTTTTTGGCAGCATGTTACACTCACCCGATGAAGACCGCCGACCGCCACACCGCCCTGCTCGAAGCCTTGCGTGAACACAGCGCTCCCGTCAGCGGGCGCGCCTTGTCGGCCCGGCTGGGGACGTCGCTGCGCACGCTCTACCGCGACATCGCTGCCTTGCAGGCGCAGGGGGCCCCCATCGAAGGCGCGCCGGGCATTGGCTATGTGCTGAAACCGGCCTATCGTCTGCCGCCGCTGATGCTGTCGCCGGAAGAGATCGAAGCCCTGATCACCGGGGCCTTGTGGGTCGCTGATCGCGCCGAACCGCGTCTGGGCGAAGCGGCGCAAAGCCTGATTCAGGCCCTGAGCCCGCACCTGCCCGCCGCCATCCGTGACGACCTTACGCAGCGCGGCCTGCTGGTCGGGCGCGGTCTGGCCGTACCGGAAGCCCATATCGACCCGGCCCTGATCCGATCGGCCATCCGTTCGGAACGCTGCGTCTATATGAGCTATATCGACCTCAAGGGCACGGTCAGCGAACGCACCGTCTGGCCCATCGCGCTCGGCTTTTTCGACCACCTGCGCATACTGGTGGTGTGGTGCGAACTGAAACAGGCGTTTCGGCACTTCCGCACCGAACGCATACTGAGCTGGAAGCCGCTCGACATCCCCTTCCCGCGCCGCCGCGCCGCGCTGCTCAAGGCGTGGCGCGACACGCTGCGCGAGGGCGAGGTGATGATGCCGGAACAGTCCAACCGCAACATGGTGACAGGTTTTGGCAGCATGTCCGATGAAACCGAGGACGAAACCGCCTGATCTAACCGTTCACAAAGCCGTGATCAGAGGACTGGGGTGAGCCGCACCATAATCACGCCGTGCGACGCCACGGTGCCGCCAAAGCGCGCCTTGACGTTCTTTGTCACCTTTTTGGACCACAGATCCTTCATCTGAACCTTCAGACCGGCGGGCAGGTTGAGCTGTTCCCAGGTGACGCTCATCTCAGCCGGGGCGGCACCACGGTTAAACAGCACCACCGCCTGATCGCCACCTTTCAGCGGACGCGCCCAGATTTCGAGGTCGCCCTCTTTCCAGATGCGCTTGGCCTGCTGCCCCAGCGGGTCCTGATCGACGGCGATGACGTCCTTATTAGTCAGGATGCGCAGCGTATCAGCGTCCATATTGGACAGGTCGTTGCCGGCGATCAGCGGCGCGGCCAGCATGGCCCACAGCGAAAAGTGCGACTCGTATTCGGTGCTCGTCATGCCGCCATTACCGACTTCGAGCATGTCAGGATCATTCCAGCGGTTCGGGCCGGAATAGCGCCAGAGGTCCACCTGCTTGTCGAGGATGTTGACCATGCCGATCGAATAGCCCTTCTTGCCCTCCCAGGCGTCGTAGATGTCGCCCGTAGTGCGCCACAGGTGGCCGATGGGGGCGGCCCAGCGCTGCGGATAGTTGTCGCCCCACTCACAGATCGACAGGACGATATCGCGCCCCGACTCGCGCAGCGCCTTGGCCATGATCGTATAGGCCGCTTCGGCATCGCGCGTGCCGGTGTAGCACCAGTCGTATTTCAGATAATCGACGCCCCATCGGGCGTATTGGCGGGCGTCCTGAAACTCATGCCCCGCACTGCCCGGACGGCCACCGCAGGTCAGCGAACCGGCGTCGGAATAGAGCCCGAACTTCAGACCCTTGCTGTGCACATAGTCGATCAGGGCCTTCATGCCGGACGGAAAGCGTTCCAGATCGACCTGAATATTGCCGTCGGCATCGCGGCTTTTTTGCCAGCAATCGTCGATGACAATATACTGATAGCCCGCCTCTTTGAGGCCCGACGCCGCCATGGCATCGGCCTGCTTGCGCACGATGTCCTCAGTGATATTGCAGGCGTATTTGTTCCACGAATTCCACCCCATCGGCGGGGCGGGCAACAGGTTGGGCTTCGGGGCCTCCAGCTTCAGCGTCTCGTGCGCCTGTGCGGTGACCACACCGCCCCCCAGACACAGACTCACACTCAGGCCCGCGGCCAGCAACCAGGCGGTCGTTTTCATTTTCAGCTCCCTCTTTGTTTTCGCCCATTAAATATATCAATTTTATTTAATCAAGCTCTTTTGTGTGACAATACTACATCAGAGGCGAAAACGATACAGGACGATGCCGCTGGTCGTGGCCAGAGGGAGACGGTCTCAATGAGCCGACTATTTCTCTTTTGGGTCCGCTGCCATCTCTGCCTTAATCCCCGCCCAGCTTTCACGATTTTCTTCAATCACGGCTTTGATGGCAGGCATATCACAGTAGGTCCGTCCAAAATCCCCAACAGTCTCCGGTTCAAAGAAGCACAATTCCGCAGCTACTCTTTCCGGAATCAAGTCTAGCGGTTCAGCGGACCGATCGTGACGCAGAATAGCCGTGCGCAGCATATTCGCCATGCGTGCCGTATACCACCGCGCCTGCTTGTCTTCATCAAGCGCATCCACGGCTTTCGGATTGTCGGGTAAGCCCTTCATCAACGCCTGAGGATTAAGCGTCTCATAGAGTGCCAGGGCCGCATCAAATTCACCCAACTCACGATAGGCATTCATCATGCGCAGGATGAGCCATCGCGTCTCCGGCTCTTTCATTTTCGAGAGGCGCACCTTTGCCGCGGCAATAAAAGCGCGCTGATACGTTTCCTTTTGCCTCGGCGCTTCATCCGCCTCCCAGGACGCTTGCAACCAGATGCCCGGCAGGTCCTCCGAGTCGGGGTTGAGTGCCGTTTCCAGCCACGCGATACGGGCAAAGGGGGTTTCACTGGCGCGTTGCGCCTGATAATCCGCCGATGCCAGAAGGGCCTTCAGCCGCGTGAGTTCGGCCTTCGAAAACTCCCGGTACATGAACAATCCGTTGCCGGGGCATTCGGGCGGGAGAATGGGAAAAACCGCCGAACCATAAGGCTTTCCATCAGGACGTCCGCCCCATGTTGAATAGGACATGTGCGCCCGATGCGTGAATTTTTCACCGCCGACCACACAGACAACCTCTTCCGGAAAAAAGGTCGATGCCGTGGCGGCTTCCGAGATCAAAACGCCTGCCGCCAGAGTAGCGACACAAATCCAGAATTTCATGAGTTTTTCCGCCCTCAATAATATCCACTTAGCATTATTAAGTCACGCTTCGCTCAAGAACGCAAGAGAGGGTGTTGGGTCAGAGGCGAAAGCGATACAGAACAATGCCGCTGGTGGTCGCCACATTGAGGCTGTCGAAGCCGCCGTGCATATCGATGCGCACGGTCTGACACGCCGCCATAAGCGCGGCCGGCAGGCCCGGCCCTTCGGCCCCGAACAGGACGGCTGAGCGCGGCGCAGGCGTAACCTCTTCCAGAGTCACCGCCCCGGAGGGGCTTAAGGCATAGGGCGTCAGACCCAGCTCCGTCAGCGTCCCCACCATGTCGTCCGTGCGATAGTGCGGCACCTCCAGCGCGCCACCGACGCTGACACGGATGGCCTTGCGGTACAGGGGATCGCAGCAGGTCGTATCGAGCAGCACCGCATCGACGCCAAAGGCCGCCGCATTGCGCATCAGCCCGCCCATATTGTCGGTATTGGCGATGCCGTGCAAAGCCAGAACGCGCGCCGTGGCGCCGCTGACCCGCTCGGCCAACGCCTGTTTCGGCGCATAGCGCCCCAGCGCCAGATAGCCGCGATGGATGGGAAAGCCCGCCACCTGATCCATCACGCCTTGCGGCACCACATAGACCGGCGCGTCGGGCAAGGACATCAGTCCGCCCAGTCGCTCTGGCGTGGTCAGCACGCTCACCGTCTCGGCCACGGGCGAGGTGAACAGGCGCTCCAGCACCACCTTGCCCTCGGCCATGAACAGGCCCTGCCGACCCGTCAGATCACGGTCTTTTACATCGCTGTACAGCTCAAGGTGGGGGTCGTCAGGGTCGGTTATCTCAAACAGCATGGGGCAGGCTTTAGCCGTTTACAGCGCCTTTCACCACCCGCTTCTGTTTTGTACCAAACCTTAGGGTCGCGGTCAGCCTCTGAGGCTCGACAAACACCCGGAATTGTGATCACAATTTGGGCACGACCGGATGGAGGGTTGCCAAAACCGCGCGACCCGCGCCATCATGATCACACCCAACCGGGGCCCGGATCAAAAATCCATGCGTTCGTCTCTGCCGTCAGGGCCTCATTCCACAGGTGACCCATGAAATCGAAGTCCAAACGTCCGCAGTCCGGCTTTTCCAAGCGCGGGGCCGCCGACGTCTCCGAAGCCGCCGGCTGGCTGGCCGAGCAGAATATCGAAGAGATCGAGTGCATGGTCCCCGACCTCGCCGGGGTGGCGCGTGGCAAGATCATGCCGGTGCGCAAATTCCTGACCACGGCGGCGATGAACCTGCCCCTGTCGATCTTCTATCAGACCATTACCGGCGACTTCCCCGATCTAGAGGGCATTGTCGGCACGGTGCAGTCCGATACCGACATCTTCCTGCGCCCGGATTTCCGCACGCTGGCCGCTGTGCCGTGGGCGACCGACCCGACGGCGCAGATCATCCACGACGCCTTCCATCCCGATGGCCGCCCGGTCGAGGAAAGCCCGCGTCAGGTGCTGCGCCGCGTCATCAGCCTCTATCACGAAAAGGGCTGGAAGCCGGTCATCGCGCCGGAACTGGAATTCTATCTCGTCGAAAAGAACATCGACCCGGACTACGCGCTGAAACCACCCGTGGGCCGCTCAGGCCGCCCGGAAACGGGGCGTCAGGGTTATTCCATCTCGGCGGTCAATGAGTTCGACGGCCTGTTCGAGGACATGTACGAATATTCGGAGGCGCAGGGGCTGGAAATCGACACCCTGATCCACGAATCGGGCGTGGCGCAGATGGAGATCAACCTGCGCCACGGCGATCCGCTGGAGCTGGCCGATCAGGTGTTCATGTTCAAGCGCACCATCAAGGAAACGGCGCTGGAGCACGACATCTACGCCACCTTCATGGCCAAGCCGATGGCCCTGGAGCCCGGCTCGGCCATGCACATCCACCAGTCGATCGTGGACAGCAGCGGCCGCAACCTGTTTTCCGACCCCAAAACCGGCGAACCGACCGACCTTTTCTTCAGCTTCATCGCCGGTCAGCAGACCTATATGCCCGCCGCCGTGTCGCTGCTGGCGCCCTATGTCAACTCCTACCGCCGCCTGTCCAAGGGGTCGGGCGCGCCGGTCAATACGCACTGGGGCTTCGATAACCGCACGGCGGGCCTGCGCGTGCCACCGTCGGATGCTGACAACCGCCGTCTGGAAAACCGCCTGCCCTCGTCCGACGCCAACCCCTATCTGGCCATCGCGGCGGTGCTGGCCTGCGGCTATCTGGGCATGGTCGAAGGGTTGAAGCCCACGGCACCGGTCGATACGGACGTGTCGAACGACACCTCGGCGGAACTGCCCTATTCGCTTATCCAGTCGGTGATCAAGCTGGAACGTTCCGAGGCCCTGAACACCATCCTCAGCCCCGCCTTTGTCGCGGCCTATGCCCGCGTCAAGCACCATGAGTATGAGACCTTCATGCGTACCATCAGCCCGTGGGAGCGCGAGTTCCTGCTGCTGAATGTGTGATGACAACCGCCCGCAATACCGGCCATCCCGAAGGCTGCTGGTACGCCGATACGGCGGGCCGGCTGAACCGACCTGCCTTTGCCGGTGAGGCCGATACGGATGTGGCGATTATCGGCGGGGGCTATACGGGCCTCGGCGCAGCACTGGAACTGGCCAGCAGGGGCGTCTGCGTCACCCTGCTCGAAGGGGCGGAGATCGGCTCAGGGGCGTCCGGGCGTAATGGCGGGCAGTTGCACACCGGTCAGCGCGTCGATCCGCAAACGCTGGAGAGCCAACTAGGGGCCGATGCGGCACGCGAACTGTGGGAGATGGCCGAAACCGCCAAGGCGCATCTGAAAGGGCTGATTGCCGCGCACGCCATCGACTGCGACCTGCGTCCCGGCCTGATCCACGCCTGGCACCGCCCGCGTTTTGCCGAAGACGACCGCGCCTATGCCGACTTTGTGTCGCGCCGCTACGGCTATGATCAGGTGCGCTTTATGGACCGGGCTGAGGTTGCCGCCGAGCTGGGCACCGACGTTTATTATGGCGGCACGTTTGACGCCGGGGGCGGGCATCTGCACCCGCTGAAACTGGCGCAGGGGCTGGCCAGGGCCGCCATGTCGGCAGGGGCCAGCCTTTACGAGCACAGCCGCGTTGAGCGCTATGAGACGACGGCGGACGGTGTAACGCTCTGTCTCAAAAACGGACGGTTGAGGGCGCGTCATCTGCTGATCTGCGGCAATGGCTATATGTCGGGGCTCGATGCCGACATCGACGCGCATGTGCTGCCGATCAACAACTTCATCCTGACCACCGCCCCCCTGCCCGATGATGCGATCCTGCCCAGCAACTACGCCGCGGCGGATTCGCGCTTCGTGGTCAATTACTGGCGCAAGACGCCGGACAACCGCCTGCTGTTCGGCGGCGGCGAAAACTACACGCCGTGGTTTCCGAAGGACATCCGCGCCTTTGTCCGCCGCAACATGCTGAAGGTCTATCCGCAACTGGCCGATATCGAAATCACCCACGGCTGGGGCGGCACTCTGGCCATCACGCTGAGCCGCTCGCCCTATGTGCGGCCGTTGTCGCCCCACGTCTGGGTCAGCGCGGGCTATAGCGGTCAGGGAGTGGTTCTGGCCCCCTATTTCGGGACGCTTCTGGCGCGCGCCGTGATGGGCGACCGCCGCGACGCCGAGCTTCTGATGCGGTTGCGCACCCCGCCCTTTCCCGGCGGAAAATGGCTGCGCACGCCCGCCATGATCGCCGGTTTAAGCTGGTACGCCTTGCGCGACAGAGTATAACATATTCATATCTTCGGCTGAGATAGTTTCATCCGCACCCGGAAAAGTTGCGCGGGAAACCATAGCGTGTCCTTAGGGAAACATTCCCCGACAGATTGACCCAAATCGTCTCAAAAATCCTTGCCGACCCTTGCGATGCGGCACCTGCGAACCGCATAGGTTGTGACGCGAGTCGTTCGCATAACGCGGATACGCACTCACCCCCAAACCCACGTTTTGCCTGTCGCCCGTACCCGATTCTCGTCAGGCCACGGTGCTTTGTAAGCCTGCAACGAAAGACGCCGCTTCATGTCCTCCGCCATCACCTTGTCGGATATCCTCTCGCAAACGCGCCGCGCCAAAACCATCACCCACACCAAGGTGCAGGACATCCGCGCCGTGACGGCCAAGCTGCGCATACTGGCGCTCAACGCCCTGATCGAGGCCAAGCACGCCGGCGACAAGGGCGCGGGCTTTTCAGTGGTCGCCGATGAGGTGCGCGCCATATCGACCGAGGTTGAGGGGCTGGCGCGCGATCTGGGTAATGAGATCATCAATCTCGACAGCCTCACTCAGGACATGGCGCTGGCCAGTCAGGGGGCGCGCCTGACCGACATGGCGCTCAATGCCATCGAGCTGATCGACCGAAATTTGTATGAGCGCACCTGCGATGTGCGCTGGTGGGCCACGGACTCGGCCCTGTGGCAGGCCGCCGCCGATCCGGTGAGCGAACGCACCGCCTATGCGGCACGGCGACTGGGGGTCATTCTCGATTCCTATACCGTCTATATCGATCTTTGGCTGTGCGATCTCGATGGTCATATCCTCGCCAACGGCCGGCCGGAACGCCACCACGTGCAGGGGCAGAATGTGCGCGACCGCACCTGGTTCAGCCGCGCGCTCAGCCTGCGCAACGGTCAGGAATTTGCCGTCGCCGACATTACGACCGAACCCCTGCTCGGTGATGCGCAGGTCGCCACCTATGCGACCGGTGTGCGGCAGGACGGCGACCCCCATGGCGCGCTTCTGGGCGTGCTGGGTATCCAGTTCGACTGGCAGCCACAGGCCCTGACCATCACGCAGGGCGCGCGCCTGTCCGAAGACGAACGGGCCCGCACGCGCGTCCTGTTGACCGATGCGCAAGGGCTGGTGATCGCCGCTTCGGATGGCAAGGGTCTGCTGAGCGAGCGGGTGCGCCTGCTGACCGAAGGGCGTCCGATGGGGCATTATACCGATCCGCACAGCGGGGCGCTGGTCGCCTTCCACCGCACGCCGGGCTACGAAACCTATCAGGGGCTCGGGTGGTATGGGGTTATTGTGCAACCCCAGTGAGTCCTTCACAGGTTCGCGTTACATCGTATACATATAAATTGTATATTTCGGACGATGGTTGGACTTGAAACCATCCTCAAACCCTTGTTGTCTCTCGTCCGCAGTAGCAACAAGGGGTGATTCGTGGACGCACTTTCGACGATCAGCGCATCCGGGACACAGACCGCCGGTTCCGACGAAGCGGTTTCGGTCAACGACATCATCGCCCGCACCGCGCGGGCGCGCGACCTCACCCAGCATAAGGTCCGCGACATCCGTCAGGTGACCAATACCCTGCGTATTCTGGCGCTCAATGCCCTGATCGAAGCCCGGCGCGCCGGTGAGCTGGGGGCCGGGTTCGGCGTCGTCGCCGATGAGGTGCGCAACATCTCCACCCAGGTCGAAGGCCTGTCTTCGTCACTGGCCTCCGAGCTGGGCGGAGAGATCGAAGTGCTGGAAAAGCTGACGCGCGACATGGCGCGGCAGGCGCAAGGCGCGCGCCTGACCGATCTGGCGCTCAATGCCATCGAGCTGATCGACCGCAACCTGTATGAACGCACCTGCGATGTGCGCTGGTGGGCCACCGATTCCGCCGTGTGGGAGGCCGCCTCGCATCCGACGAAGGACAATTGCCATTACGCGTCCTCGCGTCTGGGGGTCATTCTCGACGCCTATACGGTCTATATCGACCTGTGGCTGTGCGACCTGAAAGGTAATATTCTGGCCAATGGTCGCCCCGACCGCTTCCACGCCGCGGGTCAGAACGTCGCCTTGCGCGACTGGTTCCAGAAGGCGCTGAGCCTTAACAGCGGCAACGATTTCGCCGTCGCCGACATCACCACCGAACCCTTGCTGAAAGGGGCGCAGGTCGCCTCTTACGCCACCGGCGTGCGCGTCGGCGGTCAGGCCGATGGCGAACTGATCGGCATATTGGGCGTGCATTTCGACTGGCAGCCGCAGGCGGAAACCATCGTCAAGGGGGTGCGCCTGAGCGAGGCCGAAAAGCGCCGCACGCGCGTCCTGCTGACCGATGCGCAGGGGCTGGTCATTGCCGCCTCCGATGGCCGCGGCAGCCTTACTGAGCGCATCCCGCTCGATACGCAGGGCCGCACCTCCGGTCACTACGTGGACCGCCAAGAGCGGCTGGTGGCCTTTCACCGCACACCGGGCTACGAAACCTATGCCGGACTGGGCTGGTACGGGGTGATCGTTCAGGAGGGGTAAAGGCTGGATCATTATGTTTCTTATAGAAACATAATGATCCAGCTTTTGTTTAGCCCCTCGCCGGGCGGTGGCTCCGCCACCTTGGCCGCCGCCTCAATGGCGGCTTGAGAGGAACGATTTCATGAGAAATCATTCCTCTCAGTTCCAAAAAGTAAAGCGATCGAATGCCGGGCGCATCCCGTCCAGATCGAGGCCCAGTGTGCCCGCCACCAGACCCAGCAGGGCATAGATCAGCGGAAACCCGAAGAAGAAGATCAGCACCAGCGCCAGCAGGCTGATCCACGGCACGCGCTCCAGACGCTCAGCCATGCCGCGCAGGGGCTGCGGCAGCAGCGGCGTGATCACGCCAAACCCGTCGAAACCCGGAATGGGCAGCAGGTTGAGAACAAAGGCCATCAGGTTGAAAAAGCTGAGCAGGATCAGCGCCTGCCAAAACACGTCAGGTGCCGACTGCGCGAACGCCACCTGCGCCGCGCCATAACTGATCAGAGCAAAGAGCAGGCTCATCACCGGCCCGGCCAGCGCGATCAGCGACGACTGCCAGCGGTAACGGATCAGGTCGGGCCGGATCAGCACCGCGGCTCCGGGCAGGGCGATGCCCCCCAGCACCAGAATCAGCACGGGTAAAACGATGCTGTTCGGGCCATTGATATAGACGACCGGATCGAGCGTCAGGTAACCACGCGCCTTGACCGAATAGTCTCCAAAGGCCGCCGCCGAGGCCGCATGGCCGAACTCATGCAGGCACAGGCCGATGACCCAGCCCAGCAGGACAAAACCAAAGGTGGCCAGCCCAGACACCTCCGGGCGCATCCACAGCACAAGCCCCGACGCCCCGAACAGGGCCAGCAGGACGATAAAATTCAGCGGCGTCGCCGGACGGATCTCGGTTTCCATATCACCCTAATGGCAGACGTGCCGTCTCTGCGCAATCGCCCCTATTAAGCCTTGCAATCCGAATGCGATCCGTGCGCGTATGCAATTCACTTACACACAGGGAAAAGACATGCGGCTCGCTCTCACCTTCACGGCCCTCGCCCTCGGTCTGACCGCCTGCGCCAGCGCCCCGGACGGCCATGACTCCAGCCTGTCTTCGACCGAACAACTGACACCGGGCAAGTCCGGGCGCACCACGACGCGCGAATACCGCGATACGACGGCGCTTAATCAGGTGAAGCGCGTCTATCTGCACCCCACGAAGCTGGCAACCGGTAAGACTACGCGCTATGCCCTCAAGGACAACGAGAAAGCGCTGGTCCTCACCGAGGTCGAGGCGCAGCTTTGTTTTGAACTGGCTGAACGCTATGAGATGGTCAGCGACCGCAGCCAGTCCGATGCCGAGGTGCATTCGGCGGTCACGTGGTTTGAACCGACCGGCACCGCCGGCTCAGGCGCCGCAGCCGTCGCCAACTTCTTCATTCCGGGGCCATTGGGCATCCGCTTGCCGGGGTCGCTGGGCGGTCTGGGGGCCGAGGCCGAAATGAAGGTCAAAGAGCGTCAGGTTGCCGCCATCGTGTGGGCGCGTCAGGCGCAGGCGCTGGGCACGGACTCGCCGTCCCTGTCGCGGCTGGGCGACGCGCTGCAATTTGCCGAGCCCTTCGGTGACGACGCGGCGCGCGTCATGTCGCCGGAGCCGCTGCCGCCCAGCCGCAGCTATACCTCAACGACCGATCCCTGCGCGGCCTATGGCGGGCGCATCAACGAAACGGGCTTTATTATCGACCGCGTGACCGGCCTCTACGTCCCGGCCACGCGCCCGCAAAAGACGCCTGAAAAAGCCCCCGGCAATATACCAGAGGCTCAACAGGATTAAGGCGGGTTATCTATTCCCGCCGATCAGGTCGCCAAGGCCGCCTAAGACCGAGCCTTCGCCACTGTTCGGACCCCCGCCCCCGGCCGCCGCCAGCACGCGACCGGCCAGACGCGAGAAGGGCAGCGACTGAATCCACACCTTACCCGGCCCGGTCAGTTGCGCGAAGAAGACGCCTTCGCCGCCGAACAGCATCGACTTGACGCCGCCCGCCTGCACCAGGTCGAAATCGACCGTATCGGTAAAGGCCGCCACGCAGCCCGTATCGACATGAAGCTGCTCACCGGGGGCCAGCGTGCGCTCAATGACCGCGCCGCCGAACTGCACGAAGACCCAGCCGTCGCCTTCCAGCTTCTGCATGATGAAGCCTTCGCCACCGAACAGGCCGGTCATGACCTTGCGCTGAAAAGCGATACCAAGCGACACGCCCTTGGCCGCCGCCAGAAAGGAGTCCTTCTGACAGATCAGGCGACCGCCGACGTCCGACAGCTTGAGCGGGATGATAGAGCCAGGCACCGGAGCCGAAAAGGCCACCCGCGCCTTGCCCTGACCATTGTGGGTGAAGACGGTGGTGAACAGGCTTTCACCCGAAATCAGGCGCTTGCCCGCGCCCAGCAGCGCCCCCATAAAGCCCTTTTGCTGACCCGACCCGTCGCCGAACACCGTGGTCATGCCGACGCTGGCATCCTTCCACACCATGCCGCCGGCTTCGGCGATAGCGCTTTCGCCCGGATCGAGTTCGATCTCAACGAATTGCAGTTCTTCGCCCTTGATTTCAAAGTCGATGTCGTCGGCCACACCGGCCTGACGATGGTGGGTGGTAGGAACGGACGCATTGCCGAACATAAAAAGCCTCCTCTGGATGACGCAGCAGATGTAGCGTGCGCGGTCGCAAAAGGAAGAGCCAAATCGCTCAGCCACCCCCGTAATATCGTTTGCAATTGACTTTGTTGGGTTCGCCCCCAAAATGGGGAGGCATTGGGGGAGGTTAAGATGCGATCTTTTGAGAAATGGCTGGGGGGTGTATCGGTCGCCTTGCTGCTGGCCGGGTGCAGCACGACCAGTCCGCAATTGGCAAAGACCTCCCCTTTGGCGGTGCAGAAAGGCGACGAACTGACCCTTTTCCATAACGGGCAGGTCATAGGCCGCCGCAAAAGCCATCCCAAAGATTGTGGTGGATTCGACACCTGCGAAATCTGGCGCTTCATAGGCCCCATCCGCCTTCAGGACCGTCCGGCCACCACGCTGGCGGACTTTGCCCTGCTGAAATTTGAGCATGGCGAAGGCGGCAACGAAGTGGTCATTGACAAGGTGGGCAAGGACTTCGCCCTGTGGGGATATAATGCCAAGGCCGCCCCAGACGGGCGCTTTATCGCCACTGGGTCGGAGGAGATGGACGAAATGAACGGTTCATCCACACTGTCCATCAAGGACTGGCTTGGGGGCGAAGAGGCGATTGTCTTTCAACCCTCGTGCCGACCGGTCAAATGGATCAGCGCCACAAGCCTGAGCGTGACCTGTGAACACTATCCGGAATATAAGGAAGGTGAACCCAGGGTATGGCGCTTCGACGCGACAGCTGCGCGCGTCGGCGTCGCGGAATGGACATTGACGGCAACGCGCTGGATTATGCACGCCGATGACCCTAAACCCGGCAACAGACCCTTGCCGACGTTCGAAAGTCAGCCTCTCAAAGACTTTTTTACCGAGTAGCGGCTACTGCGCCAGATGCACCCGCACATCCTTCCAGTGGGTTTTGAAGAACCACACCCGCCCGCCCTGCTTGGCGACGGCCAACTCACCGTCCGACACCCAGCGTAACTGCACCTCGGTCCCGGCCTCAAACGCCGACACGGCGGGCGCTTCCGCAGTGGCTCCGGCATTATGCACGATCAGCCGCAGGTCCGGCGCTCCGCCCAGACAGGACACCTGCCGCACCTCGGCTATGCGCCCCCCGCTGGGGGAAACCGAACGATCCACAAAGCTGGACGTACACACCGGAGCCGCCCCGCGCGCATACAGCGCATAGCCCCAGAAGACGGCCCCGACCAGCGCCAGCGACGCCGCTATGCCGGCGAACCAGTACCAGTGATGGTGTTCCTTGGCATAGACATAGCCGTGGGGATGGCGCAATTCGTCATAGGCGCCGACCTTCATATGCAGTTCCTGCTCCGATACGGTACGCAGAGGCTCACCTGCGGGCATCGTCTTTCCTCCGAGGAGCGTTTGTCGGTTTAAGTGAACCGACAAACACTCTGATTTCTAACGCCTCATGTTTTTCCGAAAAGTGGTGCCCACTTTTCGGCACGAGGCTCACTGGCCCCTGTGGATAAGTTTGCGCCCGGAAGTTTACCAATGGGTAAAGAGGCGGAGGCCCGCGGCAATGCCACATTCCCCCTTGCCCCCCTGTCGCCGTTCCTCTAAATTCCGGGCTTCGTTCACCGGGGTGTCCGCGCGCAAGCGGGCTGAGAATCGGACCAGCGTCCGTAAACCCGCCGAACCTGATCCGGGTCATGCCGGCGAAGGGAGTGAGTAAGCCTCTGGCGTCCGCGTTCCGCTGACAACCCGCCATCTGGCCAGACACCTGACGCGCATGATCCCTTTATTGACACGCCTGCACACCACAGGCTCAGAAAGGGATTATCCAATGAACAAGCCCATCAAAGACTTAAAGCCAATCCGGGTCGAGGCCTCGCCCTTCCCCGGTTCGAAGAAGGTCTATGAACCCGGCGTCCTCTTCCCCGACCTGCGCGTCCCGTTCCGCGAAGTCGCCCTGCAAAAAGAGGCCAATGAGCCGCCGGTCAGCCTGTACGACTCCACCGGTCCCTACACCGAGGAAGGCTTTGTGCCTCAGATCGACAAGGGCCTGCCGCGCGTGCGCGAACCATTCGTACTTGATCGCGGCGATGTCGAATTTATCGAAGGCCGCAAGGTCAAGCCGGAAGACAATGGCAATGTCTCGGCTGAGCGTCTGGCCCCCGAATTCCCCAACCTGCCCAAGGTGATGCGCGGCAAGCCCGGCCATAAGGTGACGCAGCTCGAATACGCCCGCGCCGGCATCATCACGTCAGAGATGGAATATATCGCTATCCGCGAAAACATCCGCCGCAAGCAGGAAGCCGAAGTCATCCGCGATGGCGAAGACTTCGGGGCTTCGATCCCCGACTTCATCACGCCGGAATTTGTCCGTGACGAAGTGGCCCGCGGCCGCGCCGTCATCCCGGCCAATATCAACCACGCCGAAGTCGAGCCGATGATCATTGGCCGCAACTTTCTGGTGAAGATCAATGCCAATATCGGCAATTCCGCCGTCACCTCCTCGATGGAGGAAGAGGTGGACAAGATGGTGTGGGCGATCCGCTGGGGCGCCGACAATGTCATGGACCTCTCGACCGGCCGCAACATCCACAATATCCGCGAGTGGATTCTGCGCAATTCGCCCAACCCCATCGGCACCGTGCCCATCTATCAGGCGCTGGAAAAGGTCAATGGCGTCGCCGAAGACCTGACCTGGGAAGTCTATCGCGACACGCTGATCGAACAGGCGCAGCAGGGCGTGGACTATTTCACCATCCATGCGGGCGTGCGCCTCGCCTATGTCCACCTGACGGCCAATCGCGTCACGGGCATCGTGTCGCGCGGCGGCTCGATCATGGCCAAGTGGTGTCTGGCCCACCACAAGGAAAACTTCCTCTATACCCATTTCGAGGAAATCTGCGACATCATGCGTGAGTACGATGTCACCTTTAGCTTGGGTGACGGCCTGCGTCCGGGCTCGATCGCCGACGCCAATGACCGCGCGCAGTTCGCCGAGCTGGAGACGCTGGGCGAACTGACCAAGGTGGCGTGGGCCAAGGGCTGTCAGGTGATGATCGAAGGCCCCGGCCACGTGCCGATGCACAAGATCAAGGCCAATATGGACAAGCAGCTCGCCACCTGCGGCGAAGCCCCCTTCTATACGCTTGGGCCACTAACGACCGACATCGCGCCGGGTTACGACCACATCACCTCTGGCATCGGGGCGGCCATGATCGGCTGGTTCGGCACGGCCATGCTGTGCTACGTCACGCCGAAGGAGCATCTGGGCCTGCCCGACCGCAACGACGTGAAGACCGGCGTGATCACCTATAAGATCGCCGCCCACGCCGCCGACCTCGCCAAGGGTCACCCGGCCGCCCGCGCCTGGGACGACGCGCTCAGCCGTGCGCGCTTCGACTTCCGCTGGGAGGATCAGTTCAATCTGGGCCTCGACCCGGATACGGCGCGCACCTTCCACGATGAGACCCTGCCGAAAGAGGCGCACAAGACGGCGCACTTCTGCTCGATGTGCGGGCCGAAATTCTGCTCGATGAAGATCACGCAGGAGGTCCGCGACTACGCCGCCAACATGACCGACAACGAAAAGGCGGACCTCGAAGCCGCGACGGGCATGGCGGAAATGTCTCAGAAGTTCAAGGATATGGGCTCTGAGGTCTATATCCCGGCCGAACCGGCAGAGTGATCGGTAGGACGAAAAGAAAAACATATTGGGGCCAGTTGGCCCCAAACCCCATAACCGGGCGCAGGTGGCACCATCTGCGCCCTTTTCTATTGTAGGAATCGCTCATAGGCTTTCAACGCATTGTTGCTTTTCAAGCACTGGAAGACGCTATGAAAACAGAAAATTGGATTAAATTTTCACAACTACGCGAGTCGATACACAAGCAGTTTCAATATTCTGAAGACTACATAAAGGGAGTCTTTCACACAGATAGAAATGCGTTTTATGGAGCAACCGATGCCTTATTGGATACGATCGAAATGCTTCGCATCGCCAAATCTCTTCACATCAAAGGGAATGAAACTGAACGCAAGCTAATCGCGTATGGAATATTAAATGCTGTATATGTTCAGCAAGATAGTGTAAAAATTTTATTCGATTTAATTTTAAAAGAAAATTTGAATATAAATAGCAGAATCAGAACACTGAGAAATAGGCTTTCCGGGCATCCCACATACGCAAAACATAGTGGTGAAACAAGCTCTATACCCGCGCGGATGCCTCCAGGGCGTTTAGAGTTTCAAATCTATGGCTTACCCACAAACGATCCTGATAAGTTTTTTCAAATGGATATAGACGAATTTATAAATGAAAATTATTCAAATCTAATGCCCACCATGCAGCGAATAGAGTCCAGCATTAAAAATTACTTGAAATAATCAAACAAAATGGCTGGTGAGTAAAGTTCGCAATCTCTAACAAATTTTGCCCCCCTCCGGCGCTGCGCGCCACCTCCCCCGGCACGCCGGGGGAGTAGGGGTGAGAAGAGGCTTGCCTAAATTCTACTCCCCCAGTTTACTGGGGGAGGTGGACCGGCACCGAAAGGTGCCGGGACGGTGGGGGGCCTTCGACAGATGACGCCTAAATACAATCTGGCCAGACGCCTGCGTCGCGCCCTGACGCCGCCGGAATTCAACCTGTGAGACCGACTGAAAACACGTCACCCGAATGGCCCGATTTTTCGCCGACAATACGCCATCGGCCCCTATGTGCTGGACATGTATTGCTACAAGGCGCGGCTGGCCATTGAGGTCGATGGCCAGCATCACGGCCTTAATGAGGTGGCGGCCCGTGATGCCCGGCGCGACGAATGGCTTCGCAATCAGGGTATCGAAACCTGCCGGATAAATGCAGCGGACATTTACCGCGATCCCGATGAGGTTGCCGATGGGGTTTACCGTTTAGCCACCGAGCGTATGAACAGTGTGCGTTAGCCCCCCTCCGACGCTGCGCGCCACCTCCCCCGGCACGCCGGGGGAGTAGGAATGAAGACGGGACAAAAATTTCACTGGCCAACGGGACCATTGCGCCCTTAAATCAGAACCGTCCGAAGGGCGGACGCTTTCTCAGGGGGATACTCAATGCGTAAATCACTCGGCGCTCTGGCGCTCGGCCTTGGCATGGTCATGCTCACCCAGCCTGTGCTGGCGCAGGACAAGCCGACGTCACCGGCTACGGCGCAAAACGCGGCGCCGAACGGTAATGAGGCGAAAATGCAGGCGCTTCTCACCCGCATGCAGGCGACGGTGATCAAGATACAGGAACTTGCTGAAAAGATGAAGCCCGCTGCGGAAGCCAACGACCGGGTGACCGTGTGCAATCTGACCAAGGAAATGTATCCGCACATGGTCGATCTGCGGGACGGCATGAAAGAAATGGTGACCTACGCTCCGGCTGGGACCGATAAGGATAAGATAAACGCCCAGATTGAGGAAATGGACGCGGGCCTCAAGTCCATGGAAGAGGCAATCAAGACGCCTTGTACCTGATATCATTGAACGAGAAGAGAACGCATAACCGGGCGCAGGTGGCACCATCTGCGCCCTTTTCTTGTGTGATCCGAGCCCCCCTCCGTCATCCTCGCTTACGCTCAGATGCCACCTCCCCCTGCACGCCGGGGGAGTAGGTATGAGAAGAGGCTTGCCTAAACCCTGGAGGTGGACCGGCAACGACAGGTGCCGGGACGGTGGGGGCTCGCCATAAGCATCCGCGTCAATGCCGTAGCGCCCGGTATTGATCTTAACCCCCGCCCCTGCCACAGTCGGGTCATGTCCCGCCTCCCTTCACCCCTGCGCCGTCTGCGGCTGCTGAAAGGCCTCAAGCAGAGCCATCTGGCCGAGTTGATGGGCGTGACGCAGACGACGGTGTCGCGCTGGGAAAGCGGGGCTCTGGTCCTGCCGGACGCTCAGTGGCAGCGGGCGCAGCGGCTTCTGGCCGACTCGGCGCAGGACGCCATCCTCAGGCGACTGGTGGAAACGTCGCAGCTCAGCGTGCACCTGATCGATGACCGCACACACGATCTGCTGGCGGTATCGCCGTCGCGGGAAGGCCTGTGGCGGGCCGAGCCGGGGGCGTTTCTGGGCAAGTCCCTGATCCGCTATGCCTCTGAGGAGATACTGGCCGCCGAAGCGTCTCTGGAGGGCCTGGGCTGGCGCGATGGCCGCCTCAGCCGCATCGAGGTCGCTACGGGGCCCAACCACCACCCCATCATCCCCATCGTCCAAAGCCGCCTGATCTGGGAGCGGCTGTTGCTATCGGACGGGCGCGCGGCGCGGCTGGTGACCACGCTATAGCTCCAAGTCTCAAAGAGACTTGGCAAGGCCGACCGGCCGCCCGAGCTTGCGAGGAGCCCCATCTTCACTTTCTGCCGGCGTCTGAGCTGAAAAAGTCCGCATAAAATATGCGTTGATCCCCCGCGCTCACGCCCGTATCGACGCAGGCATGATCCGCATCGACTCGCATTGGCGCCCCATCCTGCTCCTGTGGTTTACCGGCGTGCTGGCCGCCGCCGCTCTGGGTAAGTTCGCCTCCTTAAGCCCGGTCATCTCCGCTGACCTTAAGCTGTCACGCGTCGAAGCCGGCTGGCTGGTGTCACTGATTGAAACCGGCGGAGCCAGCCTTGGCATCATTGCGGGCCTCCTCATCGCGCGATTAGGCAGCCGCAAGGCGCTTCTGTACGGCATGGGGCTACTGACCGCCGGCGGTCTGGTCGGCGCGCTGATCCCCGGTCTCTGGACGCTGTTTGCGGCGCGCCTGATCGAAAGCGCCGGCTATCTGATGGTGGTCATCGCCGCACCGTCTTTGATCGCCACCGTCGCCCGGCCGCAGGATCAAGGCGCAGCGCTGACCCTGTGGAGCACGTTCGTTCCGGCCGGTTTTGCCATCGGCATGGGCCTGAGCGGAGTCCTGCTGCTCTTTACCGGCTGGCGTGCTGTGCTGGTCGTGTGGGCGCTGCTGGCCGGAACCGCCCTGTTCGCCGCCGTCCGCACCCCGGCGGTCGAGACGAAAAGCGAAACCCGGCTCGTATGGCCGCCACTGCCCGTCTGGCTGATGTGCGCCGGGTTTGGCTTCTACACCACCCTGTTCGTCGGCCTGATCGCCATGTTCCCGCTGTTCCTCAC
>NZ_JAIXSV010000321.1 GCF_027484505.1 Asticcacaulis sp. | reverse complement strand
CGGGATGGTTTCGACCCCGATCTTGATGAAGGTATAGGAAGAGCCCCACAGCGTGGCCAGCAGCAGCAGGAGCAGCAGCTCCCTGATCATCAACGGTCTGTCGCCCATCACCCGGTCCACGCCCCCAACCATCACGCCCTGCTGCATATCAGAGGACGCGTGCCCATGCTCGGGTGTTGGCCGCCCCATTCATGCCGGGGCCGGCATGCGGCCGGCTGGGTCATTCCGCCTTGTGGCAGGCAAATTCCACCAGCCGCCCATCGGGATCACGCAGGAACCCGGCATAATAGCTGGCATGGACATGCGGCATCAGGGCCGGTGCGCGGTCAAGACGCAATCCTTGGGCTGCGCCAACCTCGTAAATCCGGTCAATGGTGGCCCGGTCGGGGCTGGTAAAGGCGTAATGCACGTCGCGGGCGGCGACGTCCCCGGCCGACAGGAAAAAATCCAGGGTCTTGCCGTCGCCAAAGCCCTTCACGGCGCCATCCACCTCCAGCCGATAGCCGAGCGGGGCCAGGATTATGCTGTAGAAATGCAGGCTGGCCGGCATATCTGCGGTTTTCAACTCGATATGGTCGATCATCTTTCCCTCAGATTTTGCAAATGGCAGATATCAGGCGGCATCGATATTGCCGCCGCATAGCGGGATCAGGATGCGGCGCCCACCCCAGGCGGCGGGGTCGGACAAAAGGGCGGCCAGACCCGCCGCGCCCGCCGGCTCCACCACCAGGTCCAGGTGGCTTCGCAACAGCTCCATGGCGCGCAGGATGGCCGCATCCGGCACCAGGATGGTGCCGTCCAGGACACGACGCAGACTGTTCACGGCATAGGGAATGGGCACGCGTACGGCGATACCATCGGCGATGGTGTCGGCCCCCTCACCACCCGTCACGGGCAGTCCCCGGATGGCATGGGCCATGACCGGCGCCCCGGCCGCCGCGACGGCCAGCATGCGGGCGGCGGGCGCCGCATGCCTGACCCAGGTGCCGATCCCCGATGCCAGCGCCCCGTTGCCCAGCGGCGCCAGCACCCGATCGATGCCGGGCACGGCCTCCATTGCCTCCAGCGCGATGGTACCCGCCCCTTCGGCGATCAGCACCTCGTCCCCATCCGCGACCGCGCGGTGTCCCTTCTCTGCCGCAAAGCAGAGTGCCGCCGCCTTTGCCGCGTCGAAATCGGCACCGTGGAGGCGCACATCGGCCCCCAGATCACGCATGGCCTGTATCTTCGTCCGCACCGCATTCGCGGCGGCGAAGACTGTCAGGCGGCGGCCATGAAGGCGGGCGGCCCAGGCCAGCCCCTGCCCGAAATTGCCGGCGGAACCACAGACCAGCGGCCTGTCGTCATCGCCCAGGGCAGCCATGAAGTTACAAGCACCGCGTGCCTTGAAGCTGCGGATCGGGTTTGCGGTTTCATCCTTGAACCAGAGTTCGGCACCGAACATCCGGTCGAGGGTGGCGGATTGTCTGATCGGGGAACCGCGGAATGCCGGGTCAATCCGATCAAGGGCGGCCTTGATGCCGTCGGGGTCTGGGTATCGCATGGAGGGGATTGTAAGGCGATGGTGCGCGCCATTTCCGCGAAATGGGGCCGCTTGGTGCTTTATGCATGCGAATTACGATGTCATTCTGCCGAAATCATGCACATGCCCGACCTTGATCTGTTTGATCGCAAATTGCTGACCCTGGTGCAGAAGGATGCCGACCAGACGGCGGAAACGCTGGCGGAACAGGTCGGCCTGTCCGCATCAGCCGTGTCACGCCGTCTGAAACGGCTGAAGGCCGATGGTGTGATCACCGCCACCGTCGCCCTGGTCGACCCCGCCAAGGTGGGAAAGCCCACCTTTTTTATCGCGGGTCTGGAGATTGAACGCGAACGGCCAGAAATGCTGGCCAGCCTGCGCCGCTGGCTGGCGGCGGAGGATCAGGTGCAGGAGGTGTTCTATGTGACGGGCGGCACGGATTTTATCCTGGTCATCGCCGCCCCCGACGTGGAAGCCTATGAGGCGCTGATGGGGCGGCTGATGGCGGATAATCCGACCGTCCGCCGGTATACAACCAACGTCGCCCTGGGCATTTCAAAACGTGGACTCTCCGTGCCCATCCCGGCGGTGGATACGCATTGATCAGGCGGTAACATCCAACCGCGCGCTGGACGCGGCAAAGTCGGTTATGGCCTGACAGGGCGGGCACCAGGGGTCAGGACCCATGACCCTTGGTGTCTTCATCCCCGATGAAGATCAAGAACACGATCACGCCGACGGCCACGGTCAGGAAGGCACCCGGCGCGCGCAGCAGCAGGGGAAGCAGCGTGCTGACGGCCATCCTGACCATCTCCGCTGCCTGGTCCTCTTCCCGCCGCTTCTGTTCGGCCCGGTGCCACTGGGCCATCAGCGCCCGGAAAATGGGAATGGGCAGCAGCACGCCACCGGCCACCGCCAGCAAGGCCGGGCCGGTGCCGATCAGTGTTTGAAGCCAGACAACCGCCCCCGTCAGGGCCAGCGCGAAGCCGACCAGACCCAGGAAGGCCATGACGGCATAGAGG
>NZ_JAIXSV010000074.1 GCF_027484505.1 Asticcacaulis sp. | reverse complement strand
GATCAGGTAGCTGGTCAGGTTTTCGACTGGATCGCGCATGGAAGTCCCTAAAGCGTTATGGGTTATGAGACCGCATCTAAGGCTGATTTGATTAACCGAAGGTGTGCGCAGTCCCCGTCCCGTTTAAATTGGCAATTCAGGCGGGGCTTTTCAAGTGACTTTGTGGCGCGCGCCCGTCTTTAGAAGCAACCACGCCACAGGTGGCGCAATCAGAATACCAGCTGTAAACGGCCAGACCACCCACCATAGCAACAGAGCAATGATCCCCGACAACTCCAAGGGGGCCTGAAAGACGCGCGGGACGAATGTCGGCAAGGCGTCGTTCAAGGCCAGATGCCCCACCCAGACAATGACAAGATGCAGCACACACAAAACAACCGTTATTATAAGACCGATAACGGAATAACTACCGTCGCTTATACGTGTATAGGCCATTGAACAGGCCAGCGCCCAAGCCCCCAAGAACACGACCAGAGCCAGAAAAACCATTGCTGTCAACATTGCTACCTCCCTCAAATCCTCTGTGAGGGTGAAGACGCAATCAGGCGTTTTTCAGGCCCGCTGTAAAGCAAAAAAATGCAGGGAACGCGGTTCCCTGCATCCTGATTTTAGAATCTACACCGGCCCAACCACCTGCTCCAAGGAACGGGTGCAGGGGCCGTGCCCCTGCTTAGTCCTCTTCGTCGGCCAGCAGGTCTTCCTTGCTGATCGGCTCTTCGCTCACCTTGGCGATGGCGAAGATGTGATCGACGACCTTTTCTTCATAGATCGGGGCGCGGATCTGAGCGGCGGCGGCGGGGTTCTGACGGTAGAACTCGAACACCTGACGCTCCTGACCGGGGAAGTTGCGGGCTTCGCGGGCGATGGCCTGCGCCACTTCCTGCTCAGAGACCTGCACATTGTTCTTCGTGCCGATTTCGGCGAGGACCAGACCGAGGCGCACGCGGCGCTCAGCGATCTTCATATATTCGCCCTTCAGTTCGTCTTCCGACTTGGCGGCGTCTTCTTCGGACAGTTGGCCAGCGGCCTTGTCCTGCTCGACCTGCTGCCAGATGCCGGCAAATTCGGCGTCCAGCATCTTCTTCGGCAGCTCGAACGAGTGCTTTTCGTCGAGGATGTCCAGCAGGGCGCGCTTCATCTTGAAGCGGGCGGCCTGAGCGTATTGCTGTTGCAGTTGCCCCTTGAGCAGGTCCTTCAGCGCGTCGAGACCTTCGAGGCCCAGGCCCTTAGCCCACTCATCGTCGGCCACGGCGTCCTTGGGGGCCGAGATTTCGTGCACGGTGGTTTCAAAGGTCGCCGCCTTGCCGGCCAGATTGGCCGCACCGTAATCGGCCGGGAAGGTCACGTTCAGCACGCGCTCCTCGCCCTTCTTGGCGCCGATCAGTTGCTCTTCGAAGCCCGGAATGAACTGGCCCGAACCGATGACCAGCTCAGCGCCTTCCATCGAGCCGCCTTCGAAGACTTCGCCGTCAATCTTGCCCACGAAGTCGATCTTCAGCTTGTCGCCGTCCGCCGCCTTGGGGGCCTTGCCGCCCTTGGGCTCATACGACTTGGTTTGCTTGAGGATGTTTTCGAGTTGCTCGTTCACTTCCTCTTCGGTCGGCTCATAGACCGGACGCTTCAGTTCGAGGGTCGAAGGATCGACCGGCTCGAATTCCGGCATCTGCTCGACCGAGATTTCATAGGCCAGATCGGCCTCGCCCTTGATCACGGCGTCGATGTCGCCGATGGGGTTCAGTTCCGGCTGGCTGGCCGGGCGCACCTTGTGCTGCTCCAGCGTGGCCTGCGAGGTTTCGTTGAGCTGCTCCTGAAGGACTTCGCTCATCAGTTCCTTGCCGTACAGCTTGCGAACGTGCGCCGCGGGCACCTTGCCCGGACGGAAGCCCTTGATTTGCATCTTGGGCGCGATGTCCTTGATCTTGGCGTCCAGCTTGGCGGCCAGGATGTCCTTGGCCACGGTCACTTCGTAGACGCGCGACAGACCTTCATTCAGTTTTTCAACGACTTGCATCGATCTATTTTACCTGTTGCGAAGGGCAGCTACCGAACATCGCGTTCGTTCCGCGGTTCGCCGTTAGAGACAAACAACCGCCCGCGCAGACCGCGGGCGGCAAATTTAAAGATGCGCTCTTATGGCATGAGCGGGGATAAGGTCAACGATAAAAGCATTAGAAAGGCGGTCTTTCCCGGCAATCAGACCCGTCAGGCAAAAAGAGCCACCGCGGACGTCAGGAACTTTAGAAGATACGGAGACAGCACGAACAGCAAACCTACCGTCGTAATTTGTGCAAGCGCGCACACCGATGCAAATTTCCACGATACGGAAAATACATTCACCGCCAACACGATGATCATGACCACCGAGGTGAAAAGGAAATGTCTCCAGATCGTCTCAATATCCGCCGACCTGTCAAACAGCCACCAGACAAACGTTATTAGCAATGCAACGAGGAACGGGGACATCAAGACTAATGTCCACGTTCCTGCACTCTGCCACCCGTATTCCCTATCCAGAACTGATTGGGAAATAATCCGCCGCATAGCTTATGCCCTGAGCTTAGGTTTTGGGGGTCTCAGGCTCCGGGTCGCCCAGTTGCCCTTCCCACTTGGCCACCACCGCCGAGGCGACGGTATTGCCCACCACATTGGTCGCCGAACGGCCCATATCAAGCAGGTGATCGACCCCCAGCACGATGGCGATCCACGCATCGGGCAACCCGAAATAGCTGAGCGTCGCCATGATGACGACCAGCGAGGCGCGCGGCACCCCGGCAATGCCCTTTGACGTGACCAGCAGAAGGAACAGCATCATGATCAGGTCGCTGGTGGAGAACTGCACCCCATGTGCCTGCGCGATAAACAGGGTGGCGAAGGTGCAGTAGATCATTGAGCCGTCAAGGTTGAACGAATAGCCCAGCGGCAGGACGAAGGAGACGATCTTGCGCGACACGCCGACCTTGGGCAGACCATCAAGCAGCTTGGGATAGGCGGCTTCGGACGAGGCGGTCGAAAAGGCCAGAAGCGCCGGCTCACGCGCCGCCCCCAGAATTTTGAAGATGCGGCCGCCGACAAAGACCAGCCCGGCCAGAATCAGCACGATCCACAAAACGCCCAGCGCCGAATAGAAACCGCCGATAAACTTGGCATAGGTGACAAGGATGGGCAGGCCTTGCTTGGCCACCGTCGCCGCCAGCGAACCGAAGATGGCGAACGGAGCGAACTTCATCACCAGCTCGGTCACCTTGAGCATGATCGACGCGCCCTGTTCGGCCAGACGCATGATGTCGGGCGACTTGTCGTCCAGCATGGCGATGGCGGTGCCGACAAACACCGAGAAGACGACAATCTGAAGGATCTCGTTCTTGGCCATGGCGTCGATGATCGACGACGGAATCATGTGGGTGATGAAGGATTCCAGCGTGAAGTTCGAGGTGTTGGGGGCGTTGATGGCATCCGCTGCGGTTTGCAGGTTCATGCCCGCGCCCGGCTGCAACCATTCGACCATCACAATGCCCAGCAGCAGCGACACAATGGAGGCGGCGATAAACCAGCCCAGCGCCTTACCGCCGATGCGGCCGACGGCGGCCGCGTCTTCCATATGGCCGATCCCCGCCACCAGGGTGAACAGCACCAAAGGCGCAATGATCATCTTGATCAGCAGCAGAAAGACCTTGGTCAGCAGACCATAGATCGAAATAGCCTGTTCGAGTTGCGCCGCATCCAGATACTGGTTGCTGGCCCATCCGGTGGCCACGCCTAGCACCATGGCCGCGATAATAAAGAGAGCAAACTTGTTTTTCACGGAGGGCTCCGGGTTAAATTAGAACATGGTTTCGTTCAGAGTGAAGCGAAACCACGCTCTCAATTTTTTGGTTTAACGCGCTTTTTTATCCGAAAAGTGCGTCACACGTTTCGGAAAGCGCTTAATTGCACCTGACACTACCCATGTGCAGCGTATTAGCAAGGGGTTCGCCCCACGAATCCGTTAACCGCACAAGAACCTGCTCCTGAATTCCCGCACGTGGGAACGGCAACCGGATGGCCTCAGGCTTGCTCTACGGTCAGAATCGGCGGCGGATTCGGCTCATGTCAGATGCCGCCCACGCCCTGAAAAGCCGCTATTTCGACCGGCGCAACGCCCTGCTGCGTCAGGCGGCTGGGCCTGACCGCGCCGCGCAGGGCGAACGGGAATGGCGCACGCTGGAAACCCTCACCCGCCTGAGCGGCTATGCTGAGGTGATGCAGCCTTCCACCGGGCATGTCGTCGATGCCGGATGCGGCGACCGCTATCTGGAAAGCGGTGCCCTCTCGCGCGGCTTCGCCTATCAGGGTTACGATATAGACACGCTGAATTTCGAAAGTGACGCGTTTCCGCTGGAGGCGCAAAGCCTTGACCTGTTTTTGTCTCTGGCGGTGATCGAACATCTGCGCGATCCCGGCCTGTTCCTCTCGGAGGCCTTGCGCCTTCTGCGCCCCGGTGGCGCGGTGGTCATCTCCACCCCCAATTTCCAGCAGGATTTTCGGAATTTCTATAACGACCCGACCCACGTCAAACCCTACACCCCGCTCAGTCTGGCCTCTGTTCTGAAGCTGGCCGGTTTTGAAGGTGTGCAGGTCTATCCAGGCTTAAGGTGCAAGCCGGACTGGTACTACCGGGGGAACAGCCGCTTCTGGAAGGCGCGTTATCTGCTGCCGTTTCGCGGCGATAATCGTCTGGTGCCAGACTGGCTCAAAGGCCGCGCGACCTCCATGTTCGCCACAGGACGAAAGCCGCTGTGAAGATCACCCACCTGAACAATTCGTTCCTGATGATCGAGGCGGGCGGCACGCGCCTGCTGTGCGACCCGTGGGCGGGCGTCGCCAATGAAGGCGGCTGGCACAGCTTTCCGGAATATGACCCCGATGCGCTCCACGCGTTTATGTGCTCAGCGGACGCCGTCTACATTTCGCACATCCACGCCGATCACTTCGACCCGGCCCTGCTCAGGGCCTCAGGTGTTCTCGATAAGCCTTTTATTATAAAAGATTTTACCAGCAAGACGCTAAAAAATCGCCTCCTCAGGCTGGGGGCCGCGCGGGTGATCGAAGTGACCGGCCTGACGCGGTTTGACTTCGGCGGGCTGTCGCTGAGCATCGTGCCTCAGATGACCAGCAATAGCGGGGGCCTTGAGGATCAGATTGACTACGATCTCGATACGTCGATTATCGTGCACGGTGACGGCCTGACCCTGTTCAATCAGGTCGATAACCCGCTCTCGCTCGACAACTACCGGACGGTGCGCGACTACATAGAGCACACCTATGGCGCGCTGGACGCCGCGTGCCTGATGACCGGGGCCGCCAGCGGCTATCCGCAGCATTTTGTCAATATTGATCGTCCCGCCGAACAGGCCGCCGTTATCGCGCGCTCCCTCGACAAATTTTCAGCCATTATCGACGTGCTGAAACCGCGCGTCTATATACCGGCGGGCGGCACCTATATCCTACCGGGACGCTTTGCGCCCCTCAACCGCTGGGTGGCTCAGCCGGATTTTCAGGCCCTGCGCCAGCGGCTTAACGAGCGCGCACAAGCCTTTGACATCGAAGGCGGTCTTTGTCTGAACCTCAGCGATCTGACGCTCAGTCAGCCCCTCAGCCCCCTGCCCCGCAGCAAGGCCGAAGCCGTTACAGCTCATGCCTCCGATACCTATCCGCACGACGATTTCGACGACAGTGATGTGGATGCGGCCACGCTCGACGCCCTGTTTGCAGAAGCCTATGCCCGCTACAGCGCCCGCATGTCGCAAGGCGGTGTGGTAATCGGTCAAACCGTCACCTTCATCCTGCACGAACGCCTGAGCGTGGATGCCGACGGGTTGCCATCGGATGACATTATCGGGCGTTTCACCCTCAGCGACCACCGGGCCGAAGGCCACGCCCTGAACATTCACCTGGATCGCAAGCTGTTTATCAAGGGCCTGTCGGGGCGGTCAAACTGGAACCAGCTTCTCAGTCTGGCCCTGTTTGAACGCACACCCAACCTCCACATGCCGACGGTGGATTTCAGCCTGAACTATCTGGTCTGCGCCCCGCCGCCTGCCGGATAATCAGTCGTGCGCCAGTTCGATCAGCGTATCGACGGTCCTGAGATTGCGTGCCGTCAGTTCTGCCTTGAGGAAACGCGGCAGCTTTTCGGCCACCACCGACTTGCCAAAGCCTTGCGGCGTGTAGAGATAGAAAACACCTTCACCCATGTGGAACTGCTCGCCCTGCGTGGCCAGCGCCGCGAGCCCATCGGGGTCATAGGTCTTTATTTCGCCCTTGATAAACATCAGATGCACCTGTTTGTGGGCATCCTCTCCATCTGGTACGTAAGGACAGGCCTGACGCGCGGCGCGGACCTGATCCAGGCTCAGCACGTGGCAGACGGGCGTAAACCCAAAGCGCGCCCCTATATCAGCGGTGATAAGGTCGGGCAGACTTTCCGCCGCTCTGTCACTTTCAAACACGGCATTGCCGCTCTGGATATAGGTGCGGGCATTATCGAGCCCCAGCGCCGCAAGGCCTTCGCGCCAGTCCTTCATCGGCAGCTTGTTATTGCCCCCGACATTCACGCCGCGCAGCAGCGCTATATAGACCGTCATACCCGCCTCCTTTTGCCTTAAGCCGTGATAAGGTGCGGATGGGCGATTAGCCACAGGTTTTTCCGCACACAGATAGCAATTGCATCGCGCCCCCTAGCCAAAGCGAGCCGATATGTCTAAAGGAGACCCAGCGCGGCTATGGCGGAATTGGTAGACGCACCAGGTTTAGGTTCTGGCGCCAAAAGCGTGGGGGTTCGAGTCCCTCTAGCCGCACCACCCTCTCTTTGACACAGTGTCGGACATTTCTACGCGTACCCATGGTGCGCGTCAGGCCTCAGCGGCGTCGCATATTTACCACTATATTCCTACTTATTTTATTTTAAATTTGAACGCAAACCCTCACTCCGTTTATTAATTTTCACACAAATTCAAATTAAACTACTGATTTATATAATTTTATTTAAAACCGTAACCGGCATTAATTAGGAAAACTAATCGTCGCCCTTAGAACATATGCCGCTGTTGATCCCTTTAAACGGGTCTATGCCGCACCAAGATATGGCCCAGTTCAAGCCATGATCTGTTCAGGAGCATTCCCCATGTCCATCCGTGCCTCCCATCGCACACTGGCCGCCGCACTGACGGCGACGACGGCCCTTACCTTCGTCTCTCTGCCCGCCTTCGCTCAGGAGGCCTCGGCTGACGGCGACGTCACCGAAGTGGTCGTCACCGGCAGCCGCACCCAGCCCCGTTCGCGCCTAGATACCCTCGCCCCCGTCGATGTGATCCGTAAGGATGCCTTGGATGCGCAAGGCTCGACCGAACTGGCGCAGGCCCTGTCGCGCGTCGCCCCCTCCCTCACCTTCCCGCGCCCGGCGGCCGTGGATGGCACCGACAGCGTGCGCCCGGCCTCTCTGCGTGGCCTCAGCCCGGACCAGACTCTGGTGCTGCTGAACGGCAAGCGCCGCCACACCTCGGCACAGGTCAACACCAATGGCTCCGCCGGTCGCGGCTCGGCCCCGGCAGACCTTAACGCTATCCCGACCTCGGCACTCAGCACGGTCGAAATTCTGCGCGACGGCGCCTCGGCGCAATACGGCTCGGACGCCATTGCCGGCGTCGTCAACCTGCGTCTGCGCGAAGCTCGTTCGGGCGGCAGCGTGTCGGCCAGCTATGGCCAATACAATACTGAGGTCGAAGCTGACCGCTCCTCGCGTAAGGAAAACGACGGGCGCACCTATAATGTCGCCGGCTGGGTCGGCCTGCCGCTCGGCGAAGACGGCTTCCTGACCGTTTCGGGTGAATACCG
>NZ_JAIXSV010000146.1 GCF_027484505.1 Asticcacaulis sp. | reverse complement strand
GCCGACAATGGCTTCGTTTCGCATCCGCGAGATTGAGATTAACAGATCAGTAAGGTTTGACCAGAGGCTGTGTGAGCGCTCGCTACGGTTTTACCGGTTGTGTTCTTTTTGCCCCGCAGGACGGGGCGGAGCGGGGTCTGTGCAACATTGTTGAACATCGCAAGGGCCCCTGTTCCAGAGGGGAAGCGGTAACGGCGACGGTGGCACCCCGGCGCCTGTGCAACGCTGTGAAACACGCAACACGCCCGTGTTTCAGAGGGAACGCGATGGCCATTCCGCCCGCGCACGGCGGTGAGGGCCGGTGCCGGCATGCGGACAAAGCAAGGGGGTTGAGGCCATGAGTTTAGCACGGGTACAGGGAAAAGTCAGCGGTCGGCACGCGGCCCCCGATCCGTCACCACCCCCTTCGTCATCCCGGCGCCAAGGCCCGAACGTGCAAAGTCAGGTGTGGGCAGGTCCGACGAAGGAAGGAGCACGGCCCCTTCCGCTTCTTCTACCGTCATCCCGGCGACAAGCCGGGACCCAGGGGCCCCATGCCCGACCGTGACGTGACGTGGCAAGATGCTGAACAGGGGTTAGGCAGCGGGACCGGTGACCAGCTACAGACAGTCACCAAATGTCGGCGTACCCGGCCGCTCCACCGCCTTGGCCACCTCTTGTTGCAAGGCCGCCGCCCCCTGGGCCCGAAAATTCTCCCACATCCGCATCAAAGCCGGCCTGCAAAGTTTGGCGGGATCGGCACCCATCTTGGCATGATTCCGCTTGAACGCGGTGATCCCGGCATCATCCAACCCGCCATTCACCGCGACATAGCGATCCATGACGGCGACACTCTCCTCAAGCGCAGCCTGAAATGCCGGGTCGTCCGAAACGGGACAATGTTTGCCCACCTCTGCAATCGTCGCCGCGATACCCCAGATACACAAAACCCCTTCCCCCGCCTCCCGCTCCGCCGCCGGCGCGGGTGCGTTAACCCCCAGCAGGGTGCCGGCAAGCAGGGCGGCAGCGAGGAGGGCGGGGCGGCGTGTGGGGGTGGGAAGTGGTTTCCGCTTTGCGCCCCATTTTTTACGTTTAGAATTGCAACGGCGACTCTCAGAAGCGGACGTCACAAGACAGGTTCCCCAAAATTGACTTTTGATCTCAACGTGATCGTTAATCCGCGTGTCAGTATGGATCGTGATCAACACTATTGGTGACGGCACTAACCAGTGATTCATAGGACGACGGCTCTGCGATATTGAGCATGAATGCTTTATCGAAGGTGCCGAGCGTCTTACTCCAATATTTTGCTGCTAACGTCCAGTAATTAATGTCGGGAGCCCTTGCTTCACTGATCGGGCGGCGATGATGCCTATGTAGCGGATTGTTGCATTCTACCAAATCGTAGCGCGCAACGTGGTGCCACATTGAGTGCGCACAAGCGCTAAACGGCATGTAAACATAGTTATAGAAATCAATACAGCCAGCCTCCTCCGCCATCTGACGTACGGTTAGGCTCGACCATTTCCCTAAATCGACATCGAGCAGCCAGTTTATCCGCTGGCGGTCAATCCATTGTTCTGCAGCCTCCAATATGGCAGCCTCGGGGGCCGTGGGCTCGCGAGTTCCGATCTGCGTGCGGCGGTGCTCCAACTCCAGCTTAGCCTGCCCCAGCCCAAACAGAATAAACTTAGAGCACCGTTCCACAGGATCGAGCAACAGCCATGATATGTTGATGTAGGCGTCAGCCATTGCGCGCAATAAGATCGGTGCACTGTGCCCAGTCCACAGTGAAGGTGCGTGTGCTATATCTTTAGTGAGCGTTGCTTGACGTGCCAGCATGCCTCCGATCACTTCGTGAACATGAATCTGCGCGAAGTCAGGTGGCCATGCAACTAGGCGTGCCACAAGTTCGCGGTCAACACCCAAGCAATAGCTCTGGATGAGCGTCCAGAGATCAATGCCTTCGTCGCTTTCGCTATCTGCATGCTCATTGGTCATCTCAATCCTCGCATGGTTCAATCTCCAGGCCCCGGTTCCAGAAGGCGACTGGCCAGCCGGTCCCCGAAGCCATTAGGTCGATTTCGCCGAACATCAGGTTGAGCGTCGCCCTAATGGATGCGGCAATTCGCTGCGACTGCTCTGTATTAGGATAGTCTTCGATACGGGGGAGGTCTGCGAGCGCCAAACCCGGCGAGACTTTTAGGCAGTCAGAATCAAATGCAAGCCAAGTCGCTGTAGCCTGCGTTAACGTCGCCATTGTCGATCTGCGATTGATCAAATCACCAACAATTTCTTTAAATTCATATAAATCCCGCATCGACTGAGTTCCACTATTGGGCATCAGTTCGCGCATTGGATGGTCAGGATAGTGCGTATGGAGTGGCATCAGCGATGCGCACAGGTCTTCGCAATAAGGGCGCCCGGCCACGATCTTTGAAAGTTCGCCGAATGGTAGCGATGCAAACTTTCCTGCCGCTGCCCAGATCGTGTGCTTGCGTCCCGGATCACTTGCGCGTACGTCGCGTGTGAAGGCTGTTATAATCTCCACGCCGTGACGCGGACCCCAAGCATCCTGCACGAGCGCAATCCACAGCAACTCCGGGATCATCATGTTGATCCAAGACACTTCGCGCATCTGTCCGAACGCACTGTTAAACGGCGTCACAAGTTTCGATTTGACCCGCTTGTGATCGCCGAGTACCGGTGCCCGCTTTCCATTATTCATCGACGTCGGCGTCCATCCGTCTGGCACTGGAGCAGATCGCTCCAGCGCTTAAGCTCCGATCTGGTAGGGATCTTTCGTTTGTTACGAAAATTCACTAATACTATAATATTTCGCTAGGAAAATTCGAATTTTCTACTCGCAAAAAAATGATACAACGCCATCCATGGAAAATATAGAAGAATCACAGAGTCTTGATTTAAAGAATTGCCAAATTTAGGTTCTATCGGACTGCTAACCCAACAGGACAGCATAACCTGACATTCTGACAACCATGTCGGCCATGGTAATCCCTCTAATCAATATGAGTTAGAAATTGTGGCTTACCCCCTGAGGTGATATGAAATATGCGCAGGCCAAAACCGCATAGATATAATTGATGCATCTAGCTGTGTAGGTTCAGTGCTATCGGGCTGGAATGTTCGGAATAGCATTCCGAACATTCCAGCCCGTCCGCTTCCGGCCCCGAAACCGACACCCGAAAGGTCCCGCCGTTGGTCCTTGGGTCTTGGCTCTCGCCGTTACGCCGCGTGACCGGTGTGGGCGGGTGGCAGGTCAGCCTCACTCCACCCGGTCATCGTCCCGTGGTGGGTTGCCGATACCGGAGCGGGCGAGGATTTCCTTGGCGCGACCGGGAACAGCGCGGGCGGTTAAGTAACACTCGGCCTCCACCTGTTCGCCAACGCGGGATGCCAGGGCGGTGGCCACATACTGGTTCAGGCTGACGCCCGCCCGATCGGCCAGACGAGTGGCTTCGGCTTTCAGATCGTCGGGAATGCGTAGGGGGAAACTGCGCATCTTAACCTCCGCAAGACATCGACTGGCCGTTGCTCTTTTCATTCCATCCGGGTGAGGAGAGCGGGTCAAGTTTGTTTTGCGCACATTACAGACCGCGCCCCGTTTGATTCATATCGGCGCTGACCGCGCCTTACGCTGGGTCCCGGCTTTCGCCGGGAAGACGGTAGAGGCGGGTCGAAAAGAGGCGACGGCGGTGGTGACGGTGTGAAACGGCGGTGGCGGGTGTGAGGGGTGGGAGAGGGGAACCGGTGCTGCTCTCTGCCCGGCCGGACGAGGGCACCCACCGGTGCCCTCGTCCGCCCGTCCATGCTCACTTCACCTCAACCTTCACGACATTATCGTC
>NZ_JAIXSV010000138.1 GCF_027484505.1 Asticcacaulis sp. | reverse complement strand
GTTGGAACTGGCCCCCGACTATCACGCGGCGCGTTTCGATTACGGCATGGTGCTGCTGCACCTTCAGAAGCCTCTGGCGGCGCGGCAGGAGGCCTTGCAACTGCTGCAAGTTGAGCCGGATAATCGCGACTATCTCAAACACTATGGCGCGGCCTCGGTGGCGCTGGGTGATCATGAGCCGGTCATCGACCTCTATGAACGACTGCTGGCCACGACACCGCCCCTTGGGGCGGAGGCCGCCGACCTGCGCCTGTGGCGGGCCAATGCCCTGAAGGTCACGGGGCGTCAGGCCGAGGCGATTGCCGACTATCAGGCCTCGCTTGTCGCGCGGCCCGACAATGGCGTCGCCTGGTTCAGTCTGGCCAATCTCAAGACCTATCGTTTCTCCGAGGCCGATATTGCCCGCCTGCGCGCCGCCGAAGCGCGGCCGGACACACAGACGATGGATCGCATCTATCTCAACTTCGCTCTGGGCAAGGCGTTTGAGGATCGCGCCGACTACGCCGCCTCCTGGGCGCACTATGAACACGGCAATGCCCTGCGGCGGACGCTGAGCCGCTGGCGGCCAGAGGTGGCCGAAGCCTGCGCGCAACGTCTTCGCACCGTCTTCACGGCAGAGGTGTTCCGTGACCGGGCGGGCTTCGGCGTTGACGACGCTGACCCGATCTTCATCATTGGCCTGCCGCGTTCGGGTTCGACCCTGATCGAGCAGATACTGGCCTCGCACCCGCAGGTCGAGGGGACGCAGGAGCTGACCGAGATCAGCCGCTATGTGGCCGAACGTTGCGGACGTGATCCGGCGTGCGGCCTGCCGCTTGAGCCCGAAGCCCTGTTGCGCCTGACCAAGACCGAGGCGCAGGCGCTTGGGGCGCGTTATCTGTCGGAGACGCGCACCTATCGGCGGCTGGGGCGACCGCTGTTTCTCGACAAGATGCCGAACAATATCTGGCATATCGGCCTGATCCACCTCATCCTGCCTAGGGCAAAGATCATTGAAGTGCGCCGCGAACCCATGGCCTGTGGTTTCAGCAATCTCAAGCAATTGTTCGGCACCACCAATCAGGAATTTAGCTACGCGGCGCAGGATATTGGCCGCTATTATCGCACCTGTCTCGACCTGATGCGCCACTGGGACACGGTGCTGCCGGGTCGCGTCCTGCGCGTGTCTTACGAGGCTCTGGTCGATGATCTGGAGGGTGGGGTGCGGCGTCTGCTCGACTATTGTGATTTGCCGTTCGCTTCCGCCTGCCTGCGTTTTCACGAGACGCAACGCAGCATCCGTACCCCCAGCTCCGAACAGGTGCGTCAGCCCTTAAGCCGCGCCGGTCTTACCCAGTGGCAGGCCTATGCGCCGTGGCTCGGTGATCTGCGGGCCGCGCTGGGCGATGCCGTAAACCGATATCGGGAGTAGCCGATGCGTCTGTCGCGTCCCTTCTATCAGTTGCCCGTCCTGTTCGATGTGGCGCGTTTGCAGGCCGAGGTCGCCGCCCTGCCGGCGCAGGCCTGGGTGCCGCATCCGGACCGCGTGCCGGGCAACAGCGCGGCGCGCCTGATTAGCGCCGAGGGGCAGGAGACGGATGCCGTGCACGGCACCATGCGCCCGACGCCGTGGCTGGAGGCCATGCCCTATCTGAAGCAGGTGCTGGCGGGGTTTGGCGTCGTGTGGAGCCGCTCGCGCCTGATGCGTCTCGATCCCGGCACGGGTGTGCCCGAACACGCCGATATCAACTATCACTGGCATACCCGCGTGCGGCTGCACATACCGGTCTTCACCCGCTCCGAAGTGCGCTTCCACTGCGACGGTGAGGCCTTACATATGGGCGCGGGCGAAGCGTGGATCTTCGACAACTGGCGGCGGCACCACGTCGAAAACCGCGCTGACCACCCGCGCATTCATCTGGTCGCCGACACGACCGGAACAGCGGGCTTCTGGCACTTTGCCACGGCCGCGCCGCCGCTGCGCGATCAGTGGCCGCGCGTCGCCTTCGACCCGCAGGCGCAAATGCCGCTGCTGACCGAAACCAATGAACGCTCTGTCATCATGCCCGCCGCTGAGGTGCAGGGGCTGATCGAGGATTTGCGCGGCGAACTGGTGGCCACCATGCCTGAGACCCAGGCCGAGGCCTTCCATACGCTGCTCGATAACTTTGTCTTCGATTGGCGGCAACTGTGCGGCCTGCACGGCACGTCGGGCGAGGGGCTCGACGCCTTCCGCCATCTGAAAGCGGCTGTTCAGGACAGGGCGGGTGAGTTGTCCGACGGACTGGTCATGCGCACCAATGGAGCCAGTGCGCGGCTGGTGCTGGAAAAGCGTGTTCTGCAACATCTGGTGGCCGAAGCGCAACCGCGCCCCCCGGCGGCTCGTACAATGGCGCGAGGGGCGCTGGACCGTCCGGTCTTTATCATTGCTGCGCCGCGATCGGGCAGCACCCTGCTCTATGAGACCCTGGCCGCGACGCCCGGTTTCAACAGTTTTGGCGGCGAAGCCCACTGGCTGATCGAGGATCACGCAGCCTTACGTCCCGGCGCGCCGGGGATTGATTCCAACCGGCTGGGGGCTGCTGAGGCGACGCCTGACCTGATTGCGGCGATCCGTGAAATGGCGCGTAACCGGCGGCAGGGTCCGCAGGGCGCGCCCCCTTCAGAGGGTGCACCGCTGCTGGAAAAAACGCCCAAAAATGCTTTGCGTATTCCTTTCCTGAAGCGGGTCTTTCCTGATGCGCGCTTCATCTTCCTGTGGCGAGACCCGCGCGAAAACGTCAGTTCGATCATGGAGGCGTGGAAGGCCGGGGGCTGGGTCACCTATCGCGCCTTGCCGGGCTGGGAGGGGCCGTGGTCGCTGCTTCTACCCCCCGGCTGGCAGATGATGAGCGGGGCCCCGCTGGAAACCGTCGCCGCCTGGCAGTGGCGCAGCACCAACCAGATCGCGCTCGATGATCTTCAGTCCCTGCCGAACGAGGACTGGACCGCCGTCGCCTATCACGAGTTTCTGGCCGATCCGGCGGGCGTCACGCGCCGTCTGTGCGAGTTTGCCGAGGTGGCATTTGATGCGGCGCTTCAGGCCCGCACCGCCGCTGCCCTGCCGCTGTCGCGCCATACCCATACGGCGCCTGCGGCCGACAAATGGCTGCGTAATCGCGACTCCATAGAGCGCGTGCTGCCCGGCCTTGAAGCCCTCTGGTACCGGCTTGCGAACCTATAGGGCTCAGGCGAAACCTGAGCCCTATAGGTTGTTACTTAACCGGCGTCAGACGGTTGGCGTTGATAAACTGACGCGCGACGCCCGGCCCCTGATAATAGGCCCCCAGCCACGACCCGCCGCCGCCATTGAAGTATTCGACGCGCACGCGGTGCTTGCCGGGCGTGAGGTCGGCCGAACCATTGGCGCTGACGACGCCGTGGTCGCCGTCATTATCAACCACCGTGCGTCCGTCGATATAGAGCTTGCTGCCGTCGTCGGAGGCCAGAATGAAGCCGTAGCTGCCCGCCGTAGCTATATCGAGATCGCCTTCGAACACCACGGCGACATTGTCCGTCTGCGGCAGGGTGAGGCCGTCCAGGCTGAACTCATAGGCGTGGCCGCTGGCGATGGGGCTCAGGCGGCTAAAGTCCGGCAGACGCGCCGTCCCTTCGGGCAGGGCATAGACGCGGTAGCTGACGCCCCTGGGCGCGGCGGGCGTGTCCGCGACGATACGAAAATAGGCCGTCGTCGGCACGCTGGCCGGTTTGCCGTCCACGAACAGGGCGGCGCGCACGATGGTCGATTGGGTAATGGCCACCGGTTTCGTGTACAGGGTCGATGTGGCTGTCGGCGTGCTGTTGTCCAGCGTGTAGCGCACCTCACCCACCGGGTTCGGATTGCGGATGCTTAAGGAAGCACTGGTGTTGACGAACAGGCCACCGGAGGGTGAATTGCCTGCATTGACCGGCTCGATCACCGGCATGGCGTAGAAGCTGCTGGTACGATAGATCTGCTCCGGAGCGGGGTCGCCCTCCAGCGCCAGCGCCACTGGACGGCCCAGCCACGCATAAGGGATTTTCACGTTCAGCAGCTTCGCCACAGTGGCGGGCGTGTCAAAGGTGTTGATGGGCTGATCGACGGTGCGGCCGGGATTGATACCATAACCGTAAGCGATCCACGGGATTTCCAGCTCGGCCAGGCTTTCACCGCCATGCCCCTTACCCACGCCGCCGTGATCGGAGGTGACAAGGATGGTCGTCTCCTTGTCGATCCCGGCGTCAACGGTCGCCTGACGGATCAGGCCGATCAGGCGGTCAGCCTTTTCGACGGCCTGATAATATTGAGGCGTGCCGTGGCCGTCGCCGTGACCCACGTGATCAACGTGATCGAGGTGAATGAACAAAAGGTTCGGTTTCTTGCGACGGATATAGTCGGCCGCCACTTGCGCCGTTTCGTCCTCGGTTTTCGGGTTAACGTCGAAATCTACGAAACGATGGTCGTAGAGATTGCCGAAACCGTCCCACTGATAGATGGACCCGACCTCCCAGTCCGGGTGCTGATCGCTGACGATCTGAAACAGGGAGGGGAAGAAGCCGCCCGAACCGGTGACCGAGGTCGGGAAGTTGAAATCCCCGACCTGCCAGTCGTTCTTAGTCACGCCGTGCTGTTCCGGGCCCGCACCATTGAGGATCGAGGCCCAGTTGGCGGCGCTGGTCGTCGGCAGGACGCCGCGCGCGTGCAGGCTGGAGCTGCCGGTCTTCATCATCTCGTGCATGACCGGTGTTTTGGCGGTGCGCACACCGTCGGTGCTCAGACCATCGACACCGATGATGATGACGTGCCGCGATGGCTCGGCCATGGCGGGCGCGCAGAGGGCCATAAGGGCCGTGGTGGCAAGGGTGAGAGATCGCAGGCTGCGTAACATCGGTGACTCCCGTCCTGAAGCAATGCGCAGCAGTACCGCGCGACATTCGGGGTTAGCCTATAGGTAATGTGTGACAGCTGTGCGAAATGGTCAAAAAATGTGAGAAAATGTGAGATATTTTCTTTGCCATGACCGAATTTGCGGGAATGTGCGGCAAGCGGTTTTAGCCGATCGCGGCGGCCACCATGCCCCGCAAGGGGATAGTGGCGCGCATGCGTACCCCCAGAAGCGCCATGCCACTGAGCTTTCGCTGCACGAACAGGGTATCGGCGGGCGGGCTTTGCCAGGTCGTCTGATCCATGGCGATTTCGTGCGCCTTTTCACGGATCAGGGGCACAAAGCGGCGGTCGGACAAATCCAGCAAAGGTTGCCTCAGATGCTGGATCATGATGTCGAGCATGGCATTTAGCCGCGCCCGATGGGTGGTCAGGACGGCTTCATTGACTGCCCCGATATCGCTTAAACCGACGATCAGCCCTTCGCGGTCTTCGTTGAGGCCGGCCTGCATCAGGGTGCGGTACGCCTCAATCGTGGTGTCGGGCACGGCGCGCGTTGCCCCGAAATCGAGCAGCACGACCTGCCCCGTTTGCGGTCGCCATTTGAAATTGGCGAAGTTGGGGTCGGTTTGCATCAGCCTGAGGTCAAACAATTCGCGCAGGACCAGACCAAACAGCGTCTCCATCACCTGATTGCGGGTCGCGGCGGGGGCGTGCGTCAGCGTCTCAACCGGCTCCCCCTCGACGAAATCCATCGGCAGGATGTTGGGACGCAGGAGCGGCGCATGGGCGCGCGGCACCACAAAGGTCGGGTCATCGGACAGGGCCTCGGCATAGCGTGCCATGTGGGCGGCTTCGCGTAAGTAGTCTGCCTCTTCGTGAAGCTGTACGCGCGCCGTCTCGATCAGGTCCGGCAGGTCCTTCACCTTCTGCGCCACGCCCAGCAGTTTCAGGAGCCCGGCGATATTGGCGACGTCGGAGTCTATGGTTTTCGCCACATTCGGAAACTGCACCTTGATGGCCAGAACCTCGCCGTTTTTCAGTTGCGCCCGGTGCACCTGACCGATGGAGGCCGCGGCAAAGGGCGTCAGCTCAAAGCGCACGAAATGCTGACGCCAGTCATCGCCCCACGCCCCGCGCAAAACGCGTTCCAATTGATCGCGCGGCATGATGTGGGCCTCCTGTTGCAGGCGGCTTAAGGCCTGAGTGAAGGCGGGGGGCAGGATGTCGCCACTGTCCATCGACAGAATCTGACCCACCTTCATAGCCGCCCCGCGCATCCGCGCCAGTTGATCCGCCATACGCAGGCCGTTGCTTTCATCGAACAACAGGCTGGCGAGGTCGGGTTTTTGCCCCCGCGACATCTGCCTGGCGCTTTCCTTAACGACGTGACCCAGGCCAGAGGCCGCCAGACCGCCCAGAGCCAGAAGGCGCGAGGCGGGTCCGGCGGGCATGGCGGAGGGCTTAAGGAGAGGCGGCTTAAAAGACATAGATACACCTTTTAGAGGGTTTACGCTGCCACGGGTGGCATGGATGTCCGTATTGCCGATCAGGCCGTGTCTGACCCTGCGACATTTTGGCCGTCATCCCGACCGACCGCCCACACGTAAATCTGTTGTCGTCTAGATCGGTATGAAATTTAGCTGAATCGGGATTCCCAAATCAGAGAGGATCTGATTCACTTTTTCCGACAGGAGGAAGTGATGGGTCGTCCTTTATCGATGGATTTGCGAGAGCGGGC
>NZ_JAIXSV010000108.1 GCF_027484505.1 Asticcacaulis sp. | reverse complement strand
TGGAACCCGACTGCCGCACCAGATTGGTGCCCGTCACCGTCAGGACCCCGGTCGAGGCATTGTATGTCGCCGACGTGATGGTTGGCGTCTGAACATTGCTGACTGTCACGCCATTGCCCGTAAGGTCGGCATTGCCGGTGCCGTGCCAGTCCGCCGCGGCAGCAAGGTTGTAGGTGGTGCTTCCAGTCGCGCTGGTGGTGCCGTTGTTATTCAGCAACCCTTCGACATTGATCTGGTCGGTAGCGTTCAGGGTGATGCTGAAGCTGGTGGCGCTGCTGGCGGTGATGGCCCCGGTTTCGGTCAGCGTATAGGTGCTGCCCCCCTGGCCTGTCAGGGTCAGCTTGGTCTCATCAATGGCACCGCCATTGGTCAGGGAGTCGCCGGTGACGGTCAGGACATTGGTAGAGGCGTTGTAAGTGGCCGACGTGATGCTGGGGCCGGCGACCCCCGTGCCGGTCAGACGGAAATCGAATGCCGCCTCGTCGCTGTCATTGCTGTTGATGGTCAGCGTGGACGTCTTGGAACCCGCTGATGCGGGGTCGAAACGGACGGTGACCGTCGCCGACTGACCCGCCGCAATGCTGGTCGGGTTGGTGCCGACAAAACTGAAATCCGTTGTGTTGCTCAGGGTTATGCTGGAAATATTGAGAGCGCCTGGCCCCGTATTGTTGATCGTGTAGGTTCGCTCCACGGTACCGCCAGCGACCGCCGTGGAACCGAAATCGGTGTGGTCGGTCGTCGAGGGGGTCGTATCCCCGTCGGTGATGTTGGTGCTGTTGCCGGTGACGGCGATTTCCGGCAATGAGGGCGCAGCCGACCCTGTCACGCCAAAGCTTTGGAAATAAAGGTACCAAAGAGAATGGCTCGTTGATGCAAAATCAATACGGAATCCGGTCAGGTCGATGCCTGAAAAACTGCTAACAGTAAGCGCCTTTACGCCGGTTGTATTAATATTTACTGCTGTATTTGTTACGGTACCGCCAGATGCTCTATAGCCCGTAATTTGAACGCCAGTAAAAGAGTACGCATTCTTTAGGTACATATTTAGCGAATTAAGCTGAAACGTCGATAATTTGCTGGTGTTTGCCACAACCTTGAAGTAAGCATTGCCTGTTGCATTCAAACCAACCCAAGGTTCGTACGACTGGCTGGGCCCTGCCAGGCCAATATTCCTGACGCTCCCGTTACCGCCACCGGTTAGGGTAAAATACCCACCAGTGTCAGACCACTGAGGGTATGTATCAAAATCGGTGCCGCCAAATGAAATTACTTGCCTTGAGCCGCCAGTAACTGTAAATATTGAGCTCAACACTTGGCTGCCATTGGGCAGCGCCAACAAATTCTCATATCCAGCCAATGTCTCTGCGGATATGACAGCCGTGGCATCAATGTCGCCCGACCGCACCTCCAGGTCCCAATCCCCCCCCAGGGCGGCAGAGCCTGTCAGATCGTCTGAAGCCGCAATATCTGCGCCAGTCTTGACCGCCAGGGCTTCGACAAAATCCTGCCCCTCACCATTGCCGACCAGGCAGCCGTAAAGCAGGATGTCCCCATCCTCTGCCATAGCCCCGGCAATGATCGCCAGATCGGCATCATGGCTGGCCAGGTTGGCCGTAGACAAGGTATCGCTCCCCAGGGTCACCGATCCTTGCGAGCCATGACTGATGATGTGCAAGGCGTCGATATCGGTGCGCCCTGCCAATGCCGATGCCAGTTGGTCGAAACCACTCGACGCCCCATTAATCAGGATCAGTTCCGCGCCCGGTGCCAACCCATCGACCAGGGATTGGTAATCCTTGACACTGGTATCAACGACAACGACGACCTTATGATCGGCAGCGGCAGGCACATTGGCAAGGGCGGAGAGCAGGGACGAGACGTCAGCATCCGGTGAGTTGCCCGCAACCTGACCATCAATCTGATGAACAGTTTCCGATGCCGTTGCCACCGCCGCGGCATCGAACATCATCCGGGGCTCAAGAGCGATCGTCGAGGTCAGGCTGCCGCCACGCTTGTTCATCCGCTTGCCCATGGCGCTTACCTCTCCGTAACCTGAATCGACTTTGTTGTATCTTTGCCGCGCGCGGCGATGACATGGGCGGCCGACCCTGCCGGGTCCCGCCAGAAGGATTTATCTTCGTACCGCTTCCAGACATCAGGGGGCAGGATGGTCTTGCGTGGCTCAAAGGCGACACGGGGCCGGACAGCGTGAAGACCACGCAGACCCAGCGCTGCATCAAAATCATCGGCGTTGAATTCGACATTCTCGAAATCATGCCGGGAATACCAGGGCTCACCGATGAAGTCATAAACCAGCCGCAACACCTTTTCAGGCGAATGGGCCAGCAATTCATACTCGACGATCAGCAACGATTGGGATTGGGGGCCATAGTAAGCCTCCCGCAGGGCGCACCAGGGACCGCCGACGACGCCGTTCTGTGACCCCAGCGCCTCTGTGCGACCATAAACGGTGGTGTGGTCCGGGGCCCCGGCGAACATGCGCGTCTTTTCATAAGGCGATTGCCGGATGACACGCTCAAAGGAATCCATGATCCAGGGCATATCACGAACACAGGCAATGACCTTGGCACCGGGAAACAGATCCTGAAGCAGCGGCAGCCGCGCGGTCCAGGCCCGGTTCGTGTCAAAAACCACTTCACGGCCCGTTGAGGCATAAAATCCGTCAAACACCCCCTTCACAATGGAGCGTCTTTGTTCATCCGTGACCATGACGGGCCCGCCGCCCGCGCTCATCATGTCGATGAGGTTGGTCATCAGGGGCAAAACAGGGCTGCTGATGCCTGCATGGAAGCGGGGATTCTGAAGCAGCAGCGCCGACAACAGCGTTGAGCCGGAGCGAGGCAGGCCAGAAATTACGTGAACCGGTGATTGCATTTGTATGGTTTCCTTGCTTCTTTCTCTAGTCAATTTTCATTTATAATTAAACCATGCGGCGATGCGAACGCGATTCATTATATGAAATCAGAAAAACTTCTAAAAAACAGAAAAATCCAAAGTTTGACTTATTAAGAAATTTTGCGATTTTAGTGATTTCTTTTTCATTTTTCTCGGAATTCATTTTTGGCGCCCGCCTATTAATGCGTTAATGTTAGGTTGGTAGCTAAATCGCCATTTGAATTTAGCGAAAATAGCCCTTTAGATCAAGCATGATGGCGTTCATGGGGGGCTGCGGGAGCCTATGACGGGTCATTTCCTCACCCCTTGTTCTTTGATGTCCCCCCCCCTGCCCCAATCGCGTGGGATGGACATGAGGTTGATGTTGGTATGTACATCTTTTGGTAGTTTGATTAATCTATCCTCTTCCATGTTTAATTTTTTTATGGCATATGATTTTTTGAAAAGTCATGCTTCCCCCATCCTAGGGGGCAACTGGAGGCTGGAATGTCGGATTTTTTCTTGGGTGAGATCCGTCTGTTTCCGTACAATTGGGCACCAAAGGACTGGCACCTCTGCGACGGTTCGTTATTGGACACAAAAAAATACGTAGCTCTGTATTCTCTTCTTGGAACCACTTATGGGGGTGACGGGAAGACAACTTTCGGTCTCCCCGACCTGCGTGGCCGGACCACCGTCAGCCAGGCATGGAACCCGTCCAATCCGGACTATGCCCGTGGAAAGGCCGGTGGCGTTGAAGGTGTGGCGCTCACCCTCCAACAGATCCCGGCCCACAATCATTATGTCAGTGGCGTTGACAGCAACGCAAACACTACATCGCCGGCCGGTAACCTTATCGCCACGCCCGTCAAGGCGGGCAAGGGGATGACAAGTGTGCCTGCGCTCTTTGCCGCAATGGGTTCGGCGCCAGTCACGCTCAATGCCGGAACAGTTTCCACGAACACCCCCGCAGCGCCGCATAACAATATGCAGCCATTCCTGGTGATGAACTACTGTATCGCCATCGGCGGCATTTATCCGATGCGAAACTGATACCAACTTCCAGCCTTCAGGAAGGATGTCCCCTATGGTCGACTATTATGTCGGTGAAGTCCGACTGTTCGCAGGTCAGTACCCGCCCGTTGACTGGCACCTCTGCGATGGGTCACTGCTGAGCGTATCGACGTATCAGGCGTTGTTTGCGCTGATTGGAACCACTTATGGCGGGGATGGCGTGACAACATTCGGCATTCCCGATCTGCGGGGCCGTGTTCCGGTGGGCCAGGGCCAGGGCACGGGCCTCTCGCCGCGGACCCTGGCACAGGCTGGTGGGGCAGAGGCTGTTTCTCTTGCCGCGGCCCATACGCCAGCGCACAGCCACAGCTTCGCTACGGCGGGTGTTACCGCCACAGATTTAACACCCGGCCAGACGCTCGCTTTCGCCAACACCGAGTCACCGGCCACAGCCTATCTGAAGGATGGATCGGGTGCTGGGGCTGCGACGGTGACAACATTGGCGGCACCGAGCATTTCCACCTCTACCGGTGGGGCTACTCATAACAACATGATGCCCACCATGGCGCTCACCTACATCATCGCCTTGAACGGCACGTTTCCAACTCGCGGCTGAGGGAGCTGATATCATGGATGCTTTTATCGGTGAGGTCCGCGCCTTCCCTTATAGTTTCGTCCCGCAAGGGTGGTTGGAATGTACTGGGCAGGAGCTGGCCGTCAGCCAATTCCAAATCCTTTATGCCGTTATCGGCAATACCTGGGGCGGGACTGCCAACACGAGCTTCAAACTCCCCAATCTGCAGGGCATAGCGGTGATGGGGCAGGGCACCGGCCCTGGGCTCACCACCCGGATTTGGTCGAAATCCGTCGGTGTCACCAGCGTTGCCCTCACGAGCAGCAACCAGGGCCCGCCTCATTCACACCCTCTTGTCGTGCAGGACCCCGTCAATGCGGGGATCCAGGCCAATACCTTGTCCACGCCGGTCGCCAACTCTTCCTGGTTGGCCCAGCCTAATGTGGTTACAGGCCCCAACACCGCCCAGACACCAGCCTCCTATCAGACCTATACTGGCCAGTCGCTGACAACCCCGCTTAATCCCAACATCATCGGCCCCGCCGGTGGAGCACCCGGTGGGGGTGTGAGCTCCCATGAAAACCGCCAGCCCTATCTGACGCTGGTTTACTGCATCAACTATAACGGCACGTTTCCAATGCGGAACTGACGCTGCTCCCATGATGAAGGATGCGCGGTTTGATACAGGTCCGGTGATGGCCGGGACAGGGTTGGCGCTGCGCCAGGAGGCATTGGACGATTTGCCGTTCCTGGAGCTGCTTTTTATCTCAACCCGCCTGGCCGAGCTGGAGCCGACAGGCTGGCCAGCAGAAATGAAGCACCAGTTTCTGGCGTCACAGTTCGGTTTCCAGCGCCGTCATTACGCGCAGGCCTATCACGATGCCGATTTCTGTATTGTTCAACAGGACGACAGGCCGGTCGGACGGCTGTATCTGTTCCGGGGAACCGCCGATATCCGCATCGTCGATATATCGCTCCTGCCGGAATGGCGGGGACGCGGCTTTGGCGCTGCCCTGATCGCAGCCGTGCAAGCCGAAGCAGAGCGCAGCGGATGCAGCGTCAGCCTGCAGGTGGCTCTGCATAATCCAGCCCAGAGACTTTATACCCGCTTGGGCTTTGTGCAAACCGGTACGGATGGCGCTTCCTGGTCCATGCGCTGGCCGGCCTGATACCAAGTCCCTGTGACCTGGTTTTTGACTCATGCCGCCGGAGGCCGGCGACTGAGGGGCGGGAAAGATTGACCATAGGTCAGGATTTCCCGCCGTTGGTATGATTTGAGGCAAGGGCGGAAAGGGATATCGCCGTCGATGAGCTGGCGTGAAGGTTATGTAACCGAAATCGATTATATCAAGCCGCTTTGCCGGGAACAGAATCCAGCCTGGCTGTCCATGGCGGCGCTGTGGGCCGGCGTGCAAGCGCCACGCATCGACGCGGAGTTCACCCTTCTGGAGCTTGGATGTGGCCATGGAACAGGGGCCTTGTTGGCGGCGGCGCTGTTTCCGCAGGCTCGCTTTTTTGCCAATGACTTCATGCCGGCGCATGTGGAAAGCGCCACGCGGCTCCGTGATGACGCTCGGCTTGATAACCTCACGATCCTGCCAGACAGCTTTGCCGAACTCGCACAGCGCGATGATCTGCCCGCTTGCGATTTTATCGTAGCGCACGGGGTCTTCAGTTGGGTTTCAGCCGAAAACCAAGCCTGTATCATGGAGATCGTGCGCCGCCTGTTGAAGCCAGGGGGGTTATTCTATGTCAGCTATAACAGCGCTGTCGGCTGGGCGGGAATGTCCAGCCTGCGCCAACTGCTGATGGAGTTGGTGGAGCAGGACCAGGGCCCCTTGCAGGAGCGTATGCAACGCGCATTGGATATGGCAGCCCGCTTCGCGTCCAGCGGACCGGGCATCCCTGCGCTGGACAGGCTTGGCTACCAATTGCAGGCCTTGCGCGCGCATGATCCTGTTTATCTGGTACATGAATATTTGAACCGACATTGGCAGCCAATTTACCCATCGGACATGCAGCGCCGGATGTCCGGTGCTGGACTGGAATTCGTAGGATCGGCCCACCTGTTCAATAATGTTGCCGGCATGGCGGTTCCTCCCATGCTTCAGCCCTTCATGGCCGAACATGCGGCAGAGCCGGTGCGCGAACTATTTGTTGATATGGTCGCTGACCGTGCGTTCCGTTGTGATATTTACGGTCGCGATGTCCGGCCACTGTCCAATGCTGCCGAACGCCGCCATGCCGTACGCTTCCTGGCCTCTAACAACCGGCAACCCGACAACCCGGTCATCGATATGCACGGTCTGGGTTTTCTGCCGGAGCCGACTTGCCGTGCGGCGATCCTGGATCGTTTGGCGCAAAGTGCCGCCAGTTATGCGGAGCTGGCCGCCCTTCCTGGCATGCCGGGACCGGAACAGACCTTGGCGACTTTGACGGCCATGCTTCAGGGCGGGCAGATTTTTGCTGTACCGGCGGAGATGCCAGCCTCGTTGCAATCGACGCAATCATTAAACCGGGCCCTTCTGGAACGGGCGCGGCGCGGCGTTGCATCGGGCTTCCTGGTGGCACCCGCGATTGCGGCGGCATCGACCGCCGGGTTACTGGATATGTTGTTTGTTGGCGCCACGATCGACAAGGCTCCAGACTTGGCAGAGCGTGTCTGGCAGGATATCGCAGCCTTGGGGACACCTGTTCCCTGGCATGACGGTCCTATCGCTGCGGATAGCGATGGTCTGGCGCGGTTGCGGACCTTGTCCGCCCGGTTCACCCGCGACCTGCTGCCCTGGCTGGGTCGATACGGCATCATTCCTGACACGGGTTCAGGCATCAGGGAAGGCTGATTTCCGTGCAATCTTTGCTGTCCGGCATCAAAAACGACGATATCCGGCTGACACCCTTTCCGCATGTCATTGTGCCGAACGCCCTGCCAGAGGCGGATTATGCGGCACTGTGTGACAGTTTCCCCCCGTTCAGCCGGATAGGGTGGGCGACCAACAATCCGATCCTACCCAACAATCGGCGCTTCGCCCTGCCGGCGGCGAACATCCTGTCTGCTGAGGATATGCCTGCTTGCTGGAAGCATTTCGTCGAGCTTCACAGTAGCCCAGACTTCCTTGCCGCCGTGGCTGCCTTATTCCAGGATCATTGGCCTCGGGACATGCTTGCCGCCTTGGGCGGCAGTCTCACGGGCCACAGCACAGGCAGATTGAACCTGTCTGGAGATGACCACGACCGGGCACGCATCCGTCAGGATGCGCGGATCGAGATCAATACGCCCGTCCGGGACCGGGCTTCCTGCGTTCGTGGACCGCATCTGGATACGCCCAACCGGCTATTCTCCGGCCTGTTCTATATGCGGGCTGCCGAGGATGACAGCGTGGGTGGGGAGCTGTTGCTGTACCGTTGGCGCGAACAACCGATCATGGCATTCGATGCCTATGAACTGCCGCCACACAGCGTCGAAGAGGTCGCCCGCATTCCGTATCGTGCCAATCAGCTGGTCCTCTTTCCGCAGGGGATGAATGCCATCCATGGCGTAGCCCCACGCGAGCCGACCCCCCATTGCCGCCGCTATGTCTTCATCACCGCAGAACTGGGCCAGGACTGGTTGCGGCGACCGGGAGACATCACATGAGACTGCTGATCCATGGGATGCAATCCAGTGGCGCCACCGCCTTCACCCAGGTGCTGGCGCAGCGGCCGGGCTGCGTGGCGCTGGTCGATATTCCCAACAATTTCGCGGCCCCGCGTATAACGACGACGCTGGATTTCGTGGCCAAGGCCGTCATCACCACGGCCTATCCCCTGGCGGTGCATGTGGAGCGGTTCCGCCCTGACCGCACCGTGCTGCTGCTGCGCGACCCGCGGGACAATTATGCCAGTCTGCGCACCAAACCCTACCGTCATTATAGTGGCCTGATGCATGAGAAATTCCAGGTCCTGGAAGCACTGTTCCTGGAGCAGGACCGCTTCGATGCCATCATCCATTACGAGGATCTGATTGCGCGCGACCCATCCATTCTGGCGACCATGGCTACCCTCGGCTGGCCAATTACGGAAGAATATTTTCAGTTTCGCCGCTCCTATGATGAGCTGCTTGGCAGCCTCTGGGCCGCAGAACCGGCCTTGCAGGAGGAAATGGAAGTAGTCTTCGGCAACGCCCGAACACGTGGACTAACTGACCGTTTCAAAGACCAGAACCACCCACCCGGCATAGAGGAAAAGCTGGAAACCTTGTGTCCGCAGCTGCTGGCCCATTACCGCGTTCGGGGTGATGGGGCTTGAAGACCATCAGGGTTCAAGATCCGCGTCAGTGAACTGATGTTGTGAACGGCCCTTTTCCCTGGATTTGACGGTAGCAAACTGAGCTGTCGCAGAGATCAGTTTAAAGGAGGGGCGATTGATGGAAAGGGTGAATGTCATCGGCTTGAATCTGGCAAAGGATGTTTTCCAGGTCCATGGGATTGGGTCGGACGGCAAAGTGAACTTGCCCCCGTTTGGCCGGACATTCAGGTGGTTTCACGGTAGGCCCTGGCTTCGTCGGCCGGTATTCCGGGTCCGATCCGGCGGGACGCTGAACAACGACCATGGCCGGCGTCTTGGTCGTACGCGGCTGTCCTTTGCGGCCCCGACCGGCACGGGGCTTGTCGGGATCGGACCAGGGCGCGCCACCGAAATACATTTCGTCGATTTCGATGACGCCACCCAGCGTGTGGTCGGGGGCCACCAGCAGGCGCAGCACATGCCCCATCCGCCATGTCGTCGGTTGGCTCACTCCGATGATTTCGGCCAGCCGCATCAAGGGGATGCCCTTGTCAGATTGCAGGATGAACCACAGGACCAGCAGCCAGGTGCGCAACGGCAGCTTGGTCGCATGCAGCGAAGCTCAGCGGACATCCCCCCAGTCACTGCAAGAAAACCGTACGGAAATCCATAGAAAACAACACTCAAGCTGTCTTTGGTTGATAGTGGCGCGGTAATAAAACTCACTTCCCTGTCGGCACCCCGGAGCGACATGCGGGGTCCGGTCATCCCCGTGCCGCCAACTCCCGCTCCAGCGCCGCCATGGCATGTTCCAGCACCTCGCCCAGCACCCAACCTTCCCGGTCGGCGATGGCCAGGAAAGTGTCGATCGTCTCCTGCCGGGCGCGGATA
>NZ_JAIXSV010000227.1 GCF_027484505.1 Asticcacaulis sp. | reverse complement strand
GGTTAAAGCAGCGGTATTTAACCCCACCGTCTTTGACGCCTGAGCGGCGTCAAATCCACCTCCCCTGAAATCAGGGGAGGTGCTTGAATTACGATTCCATCAAAAGTCATACCGATCTAGCTGGCGCTCGCTTACTGACAAGGCGTCGATGATCGGTGGCCCATATCTGTAGCTTGACTTGCGTAACCCGATTGTGCCACCCCTGCTTTCTATCTAAGAGGGCGGGGGGCTTTTATGCGAAAAGCGTTGAATATTTTGGCGTGGGTGTTCGCCATCTTCATGTCTATGTCCGCATTGGGAGGTTTTATCTCTGGAGATTTTCTGCTCGGTACAGTGGTTCTTTTAATCGGGCTTATGGCGTTGCCTCCATTGTGGCAAGCCCTTGAAAAGCAAAGTATCAAAACGCCTGTATGGGTGAGATGGATTGCCGGGTTTGCTTTGTTCATCGCTTTCGCAGTGTTCAATGGCAGTCCGATATCTAGGAATACAACCAAAGATGCAAAGGCCGTCGCCACGGCAAACACTGATAAAGCTGCAATGCCGCTCTCAAGTCGTCCAACAAAGGAACAAAAGACAAAGCAGGCTCAAGCGTTCATGCAAGATGTCATTGCCGCCGCCTCGCCTTGCGACAAACTGAGCTTAGAAGTTGCAAGGGCTACGGAGGCTATGGATATGGTCGAAATTTACAGAACATCGCGCAACGCTGAACGCGTTTGTTCCGAAGCTAGGTCAGAATTCAACAGCATTCAGCTACCAAGTTACCTTACAAGTGAGGGCCGCAAGAATGTTCGTGAAGGATTGACACAAATGTCGAACGCTTACGATCAACGCGCTTACGGATATTCAAAGCTAAAACAAGCAGCCGATGGAGACCTGCGACCATCTGTCGTGACCGATGCTCAAGAGGCGATGGAGGGCGTTCAGGGACAGGTGATATCGGCAATTGCTACTCTTTACATGGCGCTTGGCGCTGATGGTGCGGACCCTGAAAAAATAATGGAGTCCGCGACTTAGGCCCGCCAACCTTATAATGACGTTGGGCGAAACCCTGCTAAGCGTGCTGAAGGGTTAAACCCTTGGGCTTCCCTCTGAATAAGGAGGGAGCCCGACCGCCATATACTCGTCACGAAAAGCGCGTAGCCTCCGGGTTGCGCGCTTTTTTGTTGCCGCCGAGGCATGATGGACGCATAATGTGAGCGCTAACATTTAATATCAGGGTCATTGAAAATGACTATTGGTATGCCCATCGAGACTGTCTTATGTCTCTGATACATATGAGACAGTCTCGAGCTTCCAACGGCCGGATGCGGTGAGCCTCTTCGGTCGTTGGCGTAACGGCTAAATCGTATACGATTTTTCCGGCTTAAGAGGTTCTCAACACCTCTCAAAGAGAGTATAGACCTTCCTGTCAGGCGGTGTCGTTATTGGCCGCCTCAACCCAAGTACGAAAGGGAGACGGTGTCGTAATTGGCCGTCTCGCAAGGTATAGAATGGCGGACGATTCCGGTCGGCTGAACCAGGTTTTCGCGGAGACCTCGTTCCTTTATGGCGGCAACGCCCTGTTCATCGAACAGATTCAGGAGCAGTGGGCAAAGGACCCCAGCTCTGTCACTCCCGCCTGGCGGGCCTTCTTCGATCAGCTTATGGACAACCCGACCAACGTGGCGCAGAACGCCTCGGTGGGTGGTTGGGCGCGCCCCGTTGTGGAAAAGCGCGATGAGCTGACCTCGGCGCTGGACGGGTTCTGGCCTGCCGTCGAAGCCAAGGCTGCCAAGGGCATTGCCGAAAAGAACGCCAAAGATACCGCTGCCGGTAAGGCCGCGCCGGCCTCTGCCGCCGACCTGCAAAACGCCGCACGCGACTCCGTGCGCGCCCTCATGCTGATCCGCGCCTACCGCATCCGTGGTCACCTTCAGGCCAATCTCGACCCGCTGGGTCTGGAGCCGAAGGGTGAAAACCCGGAGCTGCTGCCGGAACACTGGGGCTTTAGCGCCGCCGACATGGACCGCCCGATCTTCATCGACGGCGTGCTCGGTCTCGAAACGGCCACACTGAAAGAAATCATCCAGATCCTGCGCCGCACCTACTGCGCCAATGTCGGCGTGCAGTACATGCACATTTACGACACGGCGGAAAAGGCGTGGATTCAGGAGCGCATCGAAGGCCGCGACAAGGAAATCACCTTCACCAAGGAAGGTAAGATCGCCATCCTCAAGAAGCTGATCGAGACCGAAGGCCTCGAACGCTTCCTGCACCGTCGCTTCCCCGGCACCAAGCGCTTCGGCCTCGACGGCGGTGAAGCCCTGATCCCGGCCATGGAACAGATCATCAAGCGCGGTGGCAATCTGGGCGTGAAGGACCTCATTCTGGGGATGCCGCACCGGGGCCGCCTCAACGTGCTGACGGCCGTGATGGGTAAGCCCTATCGCGCCCTGTTCCACGAATTCCAGGGCGGTTCGACCGTGCCGCTCGACATCGACTCGACCGGCGACGTGAAATACCATATGGGCGCGTCTTCGGACCGCGCCTTTGACGGCAACAATGTCCACCTGTCGCTGACGGCCAACCCATCGCACCTTGAAATCGTCAACCCGGTGGTGCTGGGGAAGGCCCGCGCCAAGCAGGCCGCGCACATCAAGGCCAGGGGCGACGGTCAGCTCGACCGCAGCCAGACCATCCCGCTGATCCTGCACGGCGATGCCGCCTTTGCGGGTCAGGGCGTGGTGGCCGAGTGTTTCGCCCTGATGGGGCTGAAGGGCTACAAGACCGGCGGCACGCTGCACATCATCGTCAACAACCAGATCGGCTTTACGACGGCGCCGCGCTTCTCGCGCTCCTCGCCCTATCCGTCGGATCAGGCACTCGGCGCGCAGGCTCCGATCCTGCACTGTAACGGTGACGACCCCGAAGCCGTGGTCTATTGCGCCAAGGTTGCCACCGAGTTCCGGCAGAAGTTTGCCAAGGACGTGGTGATCGACATGTTCTGCTATCGCCGCTTCGGTCACAACGAAGGCGACGATCCGACGTTCACCCAGCCGATCATGTACGCCAAGATCAAGGACCATCCGTCCACGCGCGAACTGTACGGTCAGCGCCTGATTGCCGAAGGTGTGGCCACACAGGCTGAAATCGACGGCTGGATCGCTGAGTTTGATGCCTTCCTCAATGCCGAATTTGAGGCGGGCAAGGAATACAAGGCGACCAAGGCTGACTGGCTGGACGGCAAGTGGTCTGGCCTTGGCCTGCCCGAAGACGATGAGCGTCGCGGTTTCACCTCGGTGCCGCGCGCCAAGCTGGAAGAGATCGGTCGCAAGATCACCACCATCCCCAACGAGATCGAAGCGCACAAGACGCTGCGTCGCGTCATCGAAGGCCGCCGCCAGGCGATCGACAGCGGGGAAAATATCGACTGGGCGCTGGCTGAGCATCTGGCCTTCGGCTCGCTGCTCGACGAGGGTTTCGACGTGCGCCTGTCGGGTCAGGACTCGATCCGCGGCACCTTCTCGCAACGCCACTCGGCCTTTATCGACCAGCGCACGGAGGAGCGTTACTTCCCGCTCAACCACCTGCGCGACGGTCAGGGCGCTTACGAAGTGATCGACTCGGCCCTGTCGGAAGAGGCAGTGCTGGGCTTCGAATACGGCTACTCGCTGGCTGATCCCAACACGCTTGTTATGTGGGAAGGTCAGTTCGGCGACTTCGTCAACGGGGCTCAGGTCGTCATCGACCAGTTCATCTCGTCGGGCGAACGCAAGTGGCTGCGCATGTCGGGCCTCGTCATGCTGCTGCCGCACGGTTACGAAGGTCAGGGTCCCGAACACTCGTCGGCGCGCCTTGAACGCTTCCTGCAACTGTGCGCCGAAGACAATATGCAGGTCGCCAACTGCACGACGCCGGCCAACTACTTCCACATCCTGCGCCGTCAGATCCACCGTCCGTTCCGCAAGCCGTTGATCATCATGACGCCGAAGTCGCTTCTGCGTCACAAGAAGGCGGTTTCGACCCTGACCGACATCTCGGAAGGCTCGTCCTTCCACCGCGTGCTGCACGACGATGCCGAGCGCCGTCCGGACGTGGCGGGTGTCAAGCTGGTGGCCGATGACAAGATCCGTCGCGTCGTGCTCTGCTCCGGTAAGGTCTATTACGACCTGGTGGATGAGCGCGAAAAGAAGGGCATCAAGGACGTCTATCTGATGCGTCTGGAGCAGTTCTATCCGTGGCCGATGAAGTCCCTGCTGACCGAGCTGGGCCGCTTCAAGAACGCCGAACTGGTGTGGTGTCAGGAAGAGCCGAAGAATATGGGCGGCTGGTCGTTCGTCGATCCGTGGCTTGAACTGACGCTCGACAAGCTGAAGATCAAGGCCAAGCGCGCCCGCTATGTCGGTCGTCCGGCCTCGGCCTCGACCGCTGCCGGTGTCATGAGCCGCCACCTGAAAGAGCTGGAAACCTTCCTGAACGAGGCCTTTGCGTAACCGCGCGGGCTGCCTGAACGAAGCTTCCTCAAACCCGTCCTTTGAAGGGCGCTGCCATTGAACCCTGAGCGCGCCCTTCACCCCCTGAATTTAAAAGATAAAATCGGAGCCTATACCCATGGCCGACATCCTTACCCCCGTCCTCGGCGAGTCCGTTTCCGAGGCCACCATTGCCAAGTGGACCAAGAAGCCCGGCGACGCCGTGAAGAAGGACGAGATCCTCGTCGAGCTGGAAACCGACAAGGTTTCGCTCGAAGTGGCCGCCCCCGCTGACGGCACCCTGACCGAAATCCTCGCCGGTGAAGGCGATACCGTCACCCCCGGTGCCGTGCTGGGCCGTATCGGTGCCGCCGGTGCGGCTGTCGCTGCGGCGCCCGTCGCGACTCCGGCGGCTGCGCCTGCCGCGGCTCCGGCCCCGGCTGCCGCTCCGGTGGCTGCCCCTGCGGCGGGCGGTGCCCTGCTCGACGTCAAGACCCCGGTAATGGGCGAGTCGGTGGCTGAAGGCGCCATCTCGCGCTGGGCCAAGAAGGTCGGCGAAGGGGTGAAGAAGGACGAAATCCTCGTCGAAATCGAAACCGATAAGGTCGCCGTCGAAGTGGCCTCTCCGGCCGATGGCGTGATCGCCGAAATCGTCGCCGCAGACGGCGCGACCGTCACGCCGGGTCAGGTCATTGCCCGTATCGCCGCCGGCGCTTCGGCGGGTTCTGTGGCCGCTGCCCCTGCTGCCGCTCCGGCTCCGGTGGCGGCACCCGCTGCGGCCCCGCAAAAGGCCTCTGAGCACCTGTCGCCCGCCGTTCAGCGTATCGTTTCCGAAACCGGCCTGAGCACGGCCGGTATCGCCGGTACGGGCAAGGACGGCCGTATCACCAAGGGCGACGCTCTGGCCGCCCTGTCCACGCCCTCGGCGGTCGCTGTGGCCCCGGTGGCTGCGGCACCCTCCGCTCCGGTCGCCCCGCGCGAAGTCGGCCCGCGTGAAGAGCGCGTCAAGATGACCCGCCTGCGTCAGACCATTGCCCGCCGCCTGAAGGAGTCGCAAAACACCGCGGCTCAGCTCACCACCTTCAACGAAGTGGACATGTCCACCGTGATGAGCCTGCGCAACGCCTATAAGGACGTCTTCGAAAAGCGCCACGGCGTGAAGCTGGGCTTTATGTCCTTCTTCGCCAAGGCCGTCGTCGCCGCTCTGAAGGACATTCCGGCGCTCAATGCTGAGATCGAAGGCACGGACATCATCTACAAGAACCACTACGACCTCGGTGTCGCCGTGGGTACGGAAAAGGGTCTGGTCGTGCCGGTCCTGCGTAATGTCGATGACCTGTCGCTGGCCGGTATCGAAAAGGGCATCGCCGCGCTGGGCAAGCAGGCACGTGACGGCACCCTGTCGCTGGATCAGCTGCAAGGCGGCACCTTCACCATCACCAATGGCGGCATCTATGGCTCGCTGATGTCTACGCCGATCCTCAACATGCCGCAGGTCGGTATCCTGGGGATGCACGCCATCAAGGAACGTCCGATGGTCGTCAACGGTCAGATCGTCGCCCGTCCGATGATGTACCTGGCCCTGTCCTACGATCACCGCATCGTGGACGGCAAGGAAGCCGTGACCTTCCTCGTCCGTGTCAAGGAAGGGCTTGAAGACCCGCAACGTTTCGTCCTCGACGTGTAATTTCGTGTTGTGACGTCACCTATTGGAAAGCCGTTCCGTTCCGCGGAGCGGCTTTTCTTTTATTTAGAGCCAGCGGTTTATCCACAGGGGAGCCCCATGCTGAAACGTCTTGTTTTGATCGTTATGGCCTTTAGCTTGAGCGGCTGTCTGACGCTTCAGCGCACCGAAACGGACTATCCGCGTGCCGGCGACTATCAGCCGGTGGGGTTTCCCAATGTGCGCTTTTCGGCCACTGATCCCAACATCCCCGCCCGTCTCGAAGCCGATGCGCGCAAGGAAATGCAACTGAACGGGATGCAGCGTTTCGACGTGCTGGCCCTGTCTGGTGGCGGTGCGGACGGGGCCTTCGGAGCCGGGGTTCTGGCCGGGTGGAGCAAGCGCGGTGACCGCCCGCAGTTTCGCATGGTCACTGGCGTTTCAACGGGTGCTCTGATCGCGCCGTTCGCCTATCTGGGGCCCGCCTATGATGAGAAGCTGAAAGACGCCTATACCAGCGGCGTGGCCGACAGCCTGACCAAGTCGCGCGGTCTGATGTCGCTGTTCACACCGGGCGTGCTGGATTCCAAAGCCCTGTACGCACTGGTCAGCACCTATGTCGATGAGACCATGGTGCGCGATATTGCCCGCGAACACCTCAAAGGGCGCCGCTTGCTGGTCGGCACCACCAATCTCGATGCCCAGACGGGTGTACTGTGGGATCTGGGGGAAATCTCGGCCATTGCCGTCCGCGACGGCTCAGCCGGCAAGATGCGCGAAGCCATCGACCTGATCCGTCAGGTGCTGGTCGCGTCTTCTTCGGTACCGGCGGCCTTTGCCCCGGTGATGATCACGGTCGAACCGGTGTCGGGCGGGCACAGCGTGCCGACCGGTCCGCGTCCGTTTCAGGAGATGCACGTCGATGGCGGCGTGACCCTGCCCTTCTTCATCCTGCCCGAATCCATGATGAACTGGACCGTGCCCAAGGGCCTGATCAGCGGCGGGCACATCTACGTCCTCATCAATGGCAAGATCACGCCGCAGCCCGCCATCACCCCCTATAACGCGTTGGAAATCATGGGCCGTTCGCTCGACACCCTGACCAAGGCGCAGGCGCGCGGCACCCTGATCAGTCTCTATGCCTTTGCCCAACGCAGCCAGATGGAGGTGTCCGAAGTGGCCCTGCCGGATGAATTTATCGAAGGCGGCCTTCTGGCCTTTGAAAAGGACTCCATGCGCCGCGTCTTCTATTACGGCTATCAGTTGGGAGCGTCGGACAAACTGTGGAAGTCGGATGCGCCAGCCAATTGAACCGGGCGCACAATCGTGCTTTAATAAAAACAAATATAATTATTCCTGTCAGGGGGAAGCCTTCATGTCTGTTCTGTTCCGCGCGGCTGTGACCGCCACTGCCGCTTTTTGTCTGCTGGTGTCCCCGGTCGCGCAGGCCGCCACCAACAGCAAGGCGGGGACGTTTAACTCAGCCGCTTCGCGCAAGGCCTGGCCGCATATTCAGCGCGCCATGACCGGCGACATGGCCGACATGGCCGACAAGGCGACGGAACTGAAGCCGGAATATGTGCTGTCTTACGGGCTGGCATTGGAGATGGGACGCGAACCGGTCAGCCTCACCAGCCTGCAAAAATCGCGCATCCAGAATGTGTTTCAGGACTTCCTGAACATGTACATCCGCAAGTCCGACAATATCAAACTGGATGGCCGCGAAGAGGCCCTGCTGGGGCAGCCGGATTTTTGGATCATGGTGGCGCGCGAACTGGGACGGCCGCAAACCCTGGCCATGATGCGTGAAATCCCGCTGCCGGGTATGGATGGCATGTCAGGCAGCGGTGGCTCGGCTTTCTTCACCGGGGGTGGCGGCGTGGACAATCAGTTCAGCAAAGAAGACTATACGCTCAAAGGCGACAAGGTGCTGAACCGCTACATGGTCTATGCGTCGCAGTCCTGCGTCATCTACGCCCGCACGGCGCAGCGTATGAAGCGCGTGCTGGCCATTCCGGCGTCGGAAACACCGCATCTGACGGCTGCGGCCTATAAGCAGACCTATGATACGGCGCTGATGCTCTATAAGGACGCCAACCGTCAGGGACCGCAGGCCTGCGGGTCGCGCGACTTCTATAATCAGGTTCTAACCTATGCCGACCGCAATATGGGGGGACTGGAAAAGCTGAAGGCCGATCCGACATTGGCGGCCGCGGCCATCGGCGAGACAGACACGACCTCTCAGGCGAATAAGCCGTAGGCAAGACCCTCTGCATGGGTTAAAACAGCGTTAACCCTGTTATGCGGAGCGCCTGTCCATGAAGTACGTGCGTTGGTTTATCGCCCTGATCGTTGTGGCCTATGTCGGCTGGATCGCCTTTCCCGTCATCAAATCGGCCCTGACCCCCAGCTATGGACCGCAGGTCTCGATGCGGCAGGCGGATGCCGACACGCATGTCGGCGGGGCCAGTATCCTCAGTGCCGATGACTCCTACGGAGCCGATGTAACGGCCGTGCCCGCCGACTCCATTCAGGGCGAAACCGCCGTGGCGGCCATTGAGACCGACAACAAGCCGGTCATCTGGCTGTGGGGCGGGGTGATCGTCTTCTATCTGATCGCGGCGTTTCTGTTTGCCAAGGGCAATGTGCGTGCCGCTCTGGCCTATGGCGCGGCCTTTGTGGCCGATGTGGTGCTGACCTTCCTGACCAAGGGGGAGGCGGGATCGGGCCTGTTTGACCGCATTCTCGAAATCCTCTCCGGCTGGGACCCGCGCTATACGCTGACTCTGGTGGCCATGGTGCTGGGCTTCATTATCCTGATGGCGCGTGGCCGTCCGTTGCCAAAGCGCCATCTGGCTTACGAAAACTAGCGTTTCCGCTCAAAATACCCACATAGGACTTGACCCCCGCCGCGTGGAATTTTACGGCAGGGCAGGAAGTCTTACGCGCTAAATTAAAGGCAATCTCCATGTCTCAGGACCAAAGCTTCGACGTCGTCATTATCGGGGGCGGCCCCGGCGGCTACAATGCCGCTATCCGCGCCGGTCAACTGGGTCTGAAGACCGCCATCGTTGAATCGCGCGGCGTTCTGGGCGGTACCTGCCTGAACGTCGGCTGTATGCCGTCGAAGGCCCTGCTGCACGCTTCGGAACTGTTCGAAGCCGCTCAGCACGAATTTAAGACCATCGGCATCGAAGTGCCCGCGCCGACGCTCAACCTCGTCCAGATGATGAAGGCCAAGCAGGACAGCGTGACCGCCCTGACCAAGGGCATCGAATTCCTGATGAAGAAGAACAAGGTCACTTACCTGCCCGGCTTCGGCAAGATCGAGGGTCAGGGTAAGGTGTCGGTCACGGCGCAGGACGGTTCGGTGCAGCACCTGACCACCAAGAATATCGTCATCGCCACGGGCTCTGAGCCGACACCGCTGCCGGGTGTCACCGTTGATCAGAAGCAGATCGTGGACTCGACCGGCGCCCTGTCGCTGCCGGCGGTGCCGAAGCACCTCGTCGTTGTGGGTGCCGGCATTATCGGCCTCGAACTCGGTTCGGTGTGGCGTCGTCTCGGTGCCAAGGTGACGGTGGTGGAGTTCCTCGACCGCATCACGCCGGGCATGGACACCGAAGTCGCCACGGGCTTCCAGAAGATTCTCGCCAAGCAGGGCTTTGCCTTCAAGCTGGGCACCAAGGTCACCGCGGCCAAGACGGGCGCGAACGGCGTCACCCTGTCGCTGGAAGCGGCCAAGGGTGGCAATCCGGAAACCCTCGAAGCCGATGTGGTGCTGGTCGCCATCGGTCGTCGTCCGTTTACGCAAGGCTTGGGTCTCGAAACCGTCGGCATCACCACCGATCAACGTGGCTTCATCCCGACCAGCCATTTCAAAACCGCGGCACCGGGTGTGTGGGCCATCGGTGACGTGATCACCGGCCCGATGCTGGCGCACAAGGCCGAAGAAGACGCCGTGGCCGCCATCGAGCTGATCGCCGGCAAGGCCGGTCACGTCGATTACGATCTGGTCCCGTCGGTCGTCTATACCTTCCCGGAAGTGGCCTGGGTCGGCAAGACCGAAGACCAGCTCAAGGCGGCGGGCGTTCAGTACAAGGTCGGCAAGTTCCCGTTCATGGCCAACAGCCGCGCCAAGATCAATCATGAGACCGATGGCTTCGTGAAGTTCCTGGCGGATGCCAAGACCGACCGCGTCTACGGCGTGCACATCATGGGCCCGCAGGCCGGTGAAATGATCGGCGAAGCCTGCGTGCTGATGGCGTTCGGCGGCGCTTCGGAAGACCTCGCGCGCATCTGCCACCCGCACCCTACCCGTTCGGAAGCCGTGCGTCAGGCGGCCATGGGCGTCGAAGGCTGGACGATGCAGGCGTAATGTTACTCACCCATCGATGCGCTGGTCGCGCATAGATGGGTGGCTTCTGATTTGTGAAAAATATCCTCGGGGCGGCCCTTCGGATATTTTTCGCTTTTTGCTATTTAAGACGAGAGGCGTGCCTTTCGTCTTTTTTAATTTTCGGGGGTGAAATGGGAACGGTTTACATTTTAACGAATGATGCGATGCCGGGTTTGGTTAAAATTGGTCGAACTGATGATGGTGATGTAACGGCTCGAGTTAGGCATATTAATGCGGCATCCGGTGTCCCTCTTCCATTTGAGGTATTTTACGCGGCAAGTGTCGAAAACTCTATTGGATGGGAACGCGCATTACATGAAGCATTCGCCGATAGACGAATCAATCCAAGGCGAGAATTTTTCAGAGTTTCACCCGATAAACCTCTAGCGATACTTCGTATGGCAGAAATTCAAGGGCAGAGGCTGGCAATTCCAAATCTTGAAGAGTTGGTAGAGCATCAAGAAGAGGTTTTGGCCGTAAATGAAGAAAGAATAAGGCGGTCGCCATTTAATTTTGAATCGGTAAATATTCCTATTGGGTCAGAACTATTATCTGTTTTCGACGAAAATATAAGCGCAACCGTTTATGACTCTCGGCGTATTTTATATAACAATGTAGTAAAAAGCCTGTCTGAATCAGCACGGGATGTTGCTAGGATGACTGGAAGAAATTGGCGAGCTGTACAGGGCCCCGCCTATTGGTTGTACAATGGTCGAACATTGAGTGAAATTAGAGAAGAAATAGAAACACGCGAATAATTCAGCCCTTCGGATGCGCCGCCGCATAGGCGCTGAGCAGGCGCTCGGCATCGACCTGCGTGTATTTCTGCGTCGTGGACAAGGACGCATGGCCCAGCAGTTCCTGAATCGAGCGCAGGTCTGCGCCTGACCCCAGCAGATGCGTGGCGAACGAATGTCTGAGGGCGTGCGGTGTGGCGCGATCCGACAGGCCCAGCCGTGAGCGCAGATGCTGCATGCTCAGTTGCACATGGCGCGGGCTGAGCGGCCCACCGCGCGGCGCGCGAAACAGCGCATCCTCTGCCGAAAGCGTAAAAGGCTGGAGGCGTGTGTAGGCCTCCACCGCCTCACGCACGGCCGCAAGCACAGGCACCAGCCGCGTCTTGTTGCCCTTACCCACAATGCGCAGCGTCTCACCCAGTGGCGTGTCCTTGACCATTAGCGACAAAGCTTCGGAAATGCGCAGACCGCAGCCGTAGAGCAGCAGCAGCACGGCCCGGTCGCGCGCCGCCTCCCATTCGGATGTGTCGGCATCCAGCTCGATTTCTGTCAGAAGACCCTGCGCCTGATCCTCATTCAGCGGGCGCGGCAGGCTGGTCTTCAGGCGCGGCCCCTGAGTGAGCGCCACCTGCGCATTGGCATAGCCCAGATGCAGGTCGAGATGACCGTGAAATGACTTGATGGCCGACAGGTGCTGCGCCAGCGAGCGCGCCGACAGGGGCTCATCCTTACTGCGCAGATACGCCATCCAGCCCCGAATATCGGCAGAGGTCAGATGCACCAGATCGTTCAGGTCAATGTCGGCCCCCAACGCCTTGCGCAGATGGCCGATATAGAGGGCAAAGGCGTGGCCATAAGCTTCCAGCGTGCGCGGCGACACGCGCTTTTGCGCCTTGAGATACTGGAGCCATTGCAAACGGGCAGCGTCGATGGTCATGCCCGTAAGTTTAAGGTTAATCTCTGACCAAGGACTTAAGACAATACGGGCCAGCGTTCGGCGACGCGCTCAACCACGCGGGCGATAAAGGCGACCAGTTCGGCCCCCATGTCCGGGCTGAAACCCTCCCAGTCGGCAGAGCCGAAAGCGACCGCGCCGGGGCGGCCTTCGCGCCACATGGCGGTGCGGATGACGGCGGCGGATTTGATGCGGCGGACCTCATCCCCGAACAGGGCGCGGCACACGCCATCCGGCCCCAGCAGAGACAGGCCGGTTTCGCCGATAATATAATCCACGCCACCGTAATCGAGCGTCATCCAGCCCAGCGGAATGGGCGCGGTGTCTTCCAGCGCAATGGTGGCACCGATAAGGCCGAAACGGTTGCGCACCTCTTCATTGAGGCGGCGGGCCAGGTCGGAATGGTTGCGCGCCTCCATCAGCGACAGGGCCAGGGCGTGCGCCTGCCCCTGCGCATCGAAATTGGCGCGCGCCGTCGCCTCGATCTGGCGGCGCATGTCGAAATCGCGTATGGCCTTGGCCTCCAGCCGCGACAGGGCGGCCGGTCCGAAGTCGATCAGGTTGCGCGTTTTAGGCTGAAGCCCCAGCTTGTCCAGCAGTTCTCGATCCTGCTTCAGTTCCTGCACAAAGTCCGGCAGGAGACCGCGCAGGGTCTGGTAATCCATCAGGGCGGCGAGGCGCTCGGTCGTCGTCGGGTCGCGGAAATCTGAGGACATGCAGGATATCAGGTGTGGTAAACGGCCGGTTAAGCTTGGCGTTGGCACAAGTGATGGCATAAAAAAGGCGTGGGGATGAGTCAATTCTATGGTTAACGCTTAAAATCTTATGGACAGTCCCGCCGACAGCCTGATCGAAGCCCCCGCCGTTGCGACCCGGCGGGCAAAGGTCGTGGTGCTGGCCCCCATAGACACGGCGCTCGACTACCTGATTCCGGACGATCTTGACCTCAGCGTGGGCGATCACGTGTGGGTGCCGCTGGGCCACGCCAAAGTGCGAGGCGTGGTGGTGGAACTGTATGACAGCGCCGAAGCCGCCAAACTGAAACCCGTTGCCGCGCGCATCGACGACCCGCGGGTGCCGGAGGCGAGCTTGCGTTTTTGGTTGTGGGCGGCCGCGTGGACCCTGACCGCGCCGGGCACCTTCCTCAAAGGCTGTTTGCAGGCGCTCAAGACCCCGAAGGCGCAGACCCGCCATGGTTATGTGCGGCGTGAGGTCGAAGCGCTGAAACCGACCGCGAAGCAGGCGCGCGTGCTGGAACTGGCCGCGCTCCCCCTGACGGCGGCGGAACTGGCGCAAGCGGCGGGGGTGACGCCGGGCGTGGTGCAGACGCTCGAAAAGAAGGGCTGGCTGGAAAAGGTCGAACTGAGCCGCGAAGGTTTCGCCGCCCCCGACCCGGATCATAAGACGCCCAGCCTGAATGCCGATCAGGCCGCCGCCGACCACCTGCTGCGCAACGAATGGGAGCGTCAGGGCTTTGCGCCGGTCCTGCTCGATGGTGTTACCGGTTCGGGCAAGACCGAGGTCTATCTGGAAAGCGTGGCGCGGGCCCTGCGCGATGATCCGACGGCTCAGGTGCTGGTGCTTTTGCCCGAAATCGCCCTGACCACGGCGGTGATGGGGCGGCTCCAGAGTCGTTTTGGTGTGCCGCCGGTGCAGTGGCATTCGGCAATCTCTGCGTCGCAGCGCCGGCGCATCTGGGACGGCGTGGCCACGGGGGAGGCGCGTCTGATCGTCGGGGCGCGCTCGGCCCTGTTCCTGCCCTATACCCACCTCAAACTCATCGTCATCGACGAAGAACACGACGGCTCCTACAAACAGGAAGAAGGCGTGCGTTATCAGGCCCGCGATCTGGCCGTTATGCGCGCTCACCGTGACGGCTTCATGGTGGTGCTGGCCTCCGCCACCCCGTCTTTGGAAACCCTGACCAATGCCCAGAAGGGCCGCTATGTGTGGGTGCGACTCGAAAGCCGCCACGGCACGGCGCAGTTGCCCGATATCGAGCTGATCGACATGAAGGCGCAGTCGCCGGAAAAGGGCTTCTGGCTGTCTGACCGGCTGGTGGGGGAGATACTGGCCACCCTGCAACGGCGCGAACAGGTGTTGTTGTTCATCAATCGTCGCGGCTATGCGCCGCTGGTCCTGTGCCGGGCGTGCGGAGAGCGCATGACCTCACCCAAGACCGATTCCTGGCTGGTCGAACACCGGGCGACGGGGCGGCTGGTCTGTCACCTGACCGGCTTTTCGATGAAAAAACCCGACCGCTGCCCGCATTGCGGCGCGCTCGACAGCCTGACCGCCATCGGGCCGGGGGTCGAGCGTATCCTTGAAGAGGTGCAGGAACGCTTCCCGCAGGCACGCGCTGAAATCTTCTCCTCGGACACCACGCCCGATGCCGACTCGTCGGCGGCCCTGATCAAGCGGGTGGAAAATCATGAGATTGACATTCTGATCGCCACGCAGGCCGCCGCCAAGGGGCACAACTTCCTCAACCTGACGCTTGTGGGGATTGTCGATGCCGATCTGGGCCTGAAGGGCGGCGATCTGAGGGCGGCAGAGCGGACGTTTCAGCTTCTGGCGCAGGCCACGGGTCGTGCCGGTCGGGCGACCAAGCCGGGTCGCGCCCTGTTGCAAACCTACACACCAGAGCACCCGGTGATGCAGGCCTTACAGGCGCAGGACCGCGAGGCCTTCTACGCCTATGAGCAGATGAGCCGCGACATCGCGCAGTTTCCGCCCTATGGTCGGCTGGGGGCGGTGATCCT
>NZ_JAIXSV010000168.1 GCF_027484505.1 Asticcacaulis sp. | reverse complement strand
TCGAGTATTTTGTTGGCAAGTTCTCTCATTTCGCGAGCGCTCATTTTTTGCTTGAAAAATGAAAATGAAAATTTTCTAAAAAAAATATGTGTGAAAAGAAATGATATAAATAAAAGAGAGTTTTTTCGAATGTCAGACAGAGGTCGTGTTTTTTATGGCGGCCGGCGCACGCCCGTGCCTGCCGAGCGTGAAGAAGACTGCCCCAAACGCATGGTGTTTGATCCCGAAGACAAAATGTGCTATGATATTAGCGCCCGCAAAAATAACAAGAAGGTGGCTGAAGTAGCCAAAGCCAACATCGGGCGCCAGGACGCCAAGCTCAAAGCCGCCAAGCTCGACAAGAGTGTGCGCACTGTCGAAGCCAGGTTTGCACGCATCACTGCCGCCAGCAAACTGTACCCCAAGACATGGACGCTGGAGCCAGGTGACAAGGGTTTCAACGCCGAAGCCCTGCGCGCCATGCAAAAAGCTGGCGTGGACAAGTCGCCCTTTGAAGTATCGTGCCCGCCCCACGGTCAGTTGCTGGACAAGGCCAAAGTCACCGACCAGCCGTACCAAAAGACGGCCGCGTTTTTGTTTCACCCCAACTCGCCAGCCCAGCGTCTGCTGGTGGCAGTGCGCACTGGTGGTGGCAAAACTCTGATTATGATCCGGGCACTCAGCAATTTCTTTGACGACCGCCGGCCCAAACTCGTGGTCTTTCCCAACGATCTTATCGCCAAACAGTTTTATGGCGAATTGATGGCCTACGACAACCCGTATCGCAGCTATGTGCTGGAAGAGCTGGGCAACAAGGCCAGCGCGGATTACGTGGCCCGCGCGCGCAAAAACGCCTTGAATGGCGACGAAATCCAAACTGTCGAGGACATCCTGGGTCTGAAAGGTCACCCCGGCCAGGCTGGCAAACCAGGTTATTTGGCGGCGCCGCTGCGTGTTGTCACATACCGTGCGCTGGGCGGCGCAACCGTGAATTCCATGGCCTGGATCCGGCCCAAGCATGGCAACATCATGCTGCCGGCTGCCGGTGGCGGAAAAGCCCGGGTGAATATTTTGGAGGACAAGATTGTGATTATGGACGAAGCGCAAAATCTCATCAAACCCAACCCTGAAGTGCTGAAACTCGAGTCGACCCGCGAGAATTTGGAGCGAGCGCGCGAAATGTTGCGGCTGGCCACCAAGTCGGCTGTGGCTTTGTTTACGGCCACCCCTGTCATCGACGACCCGGCTGATGGCGAGAAGCTGATGCGCATTGTGCGCGGTGTGGCCAACGAGCACAAGCCGACCAACGAAGGCTTCATCACGTCCTTTGTCAGCAATCCGTCGTCGGCTTACCCAACCGTCGAGCCACTGGCTGAGGAAATGCCCAAGCTGGTGTCGGTGCCTCTGAGCGGCGAGCCGGATGACAAAGGCAGCTCTCTGGGCAACTATCTGGATCACTTGCTGAAAGGCGGTCAAGGCAAAAAAGTAATTGACCCCGCATTTCTCAAGTCCAAGACGCGCGGCATTTACGAGTACACGGCCGCCTACACCACCTCGCAGACCAATCCGGCCTTTTTGAAGAAGCTGCGTGACACGCCCGACACGGCGGCGCCTAAACTGCTGGCAGCAGCCCGTCTAGCTGCAGCGCATGAAGGCAAAGTTATTCTGCTCACCAACACGCAAAATGGCTTTTACTCGCTGCACTACATGTTTCAGAACTGTGCAGAATTCGCTGGCATGAAAGACAAGGTCATGCCCCTGCTCGGTTCTCGCAAAACGACTCGGGCCGATTTCAAAGCGTCGTGCAACGGTACTAGTTTTACCAACTGGAAACAATACACGACATGTGTGCGCGAAAAGTTTGATGCCGGCAACAACATTCATGGCGAACATCTCAAGATTTTGATCTTGAATGCCGAAGAGTATTCCGAGGGCATTGATTTCAAAGACGTGCGCGCCGTGATCATGGTGGACGTGCCTGAATCGTGGGCCAAACTCAAGCAGCGTGTCGGTCGTGCGGTCCGGCAATGTTCGCACATTCGCCTGAACAAAGACCAGTGGTCAGTGCATACCTACATCTTGTGCGCCACCCTGCCGCCCAAAGTGCACTTCAAGTCTGGCCAAGAGCTCGACTTGAGCGGCGTGCCCACCGTCGACGAACAAATGCTGGTGCGAGTCATGGCGCAGCGCGCAGTCATTGAGAGCAAAACGTGCGACCTGGTCAATGCAGCCATGGATCGCAAGATTCTCGGCAAGGCGGCAGGCACAGATGCATGCAACAATCCAAACAGGCGAAAGAGCAGCAGCAACGCTAAAGAAGAAGAACAAGAACAAGAACCGCCGGGTCCGACCAAAAAGCAGCGCGAAGATATGGCCGTGGCTATCAAACAAGTGGCCGAGGCGCATAAAGCTTACAAGCAATGTCTGTCGCTGGCGCAGAAGGTGTCGGATGTGGCCAAGCAGACGGAAGCGCTGAGTAAATGTTCGGCCAAATACCAGGAAGTCGTAGAAGCCATTGTGGAAAATCTGGTGCCCTGGTACTCGGCGGCCAACGAACAAGGCGCCATCAACTGCCCCATGAGTCTTGATGCGGCCGGGTGTGCTGCTTTCTGCGACGAAGAACTGCCGATAACTACAGACAAAGACACGGGTGTGCAGTACAACGCAAAAGAAAATGCCCTGTGTCGCGAGCGTCACAATACAGCTCCGCGCCGCGGATCCTTGTCAAGCGATAGTAATAGCAGTGGAGATATTGCAGCCCTGGCATTTGGAGATGCGCTGCAAAATGCCATGCAACCTTTTTCTTCTTCAGTAGCAGCTACAGGAGCCAAGTGCGAAAATTGTCCCGACGGAAAAACCGAGGCGCAATGCTTTGAATTCT
>NZ_JAIXSV010000331.1 GCF_027484505.1 Asticcacaulis sp. | reverse complement strand
TTGCGATTCAGCTCCGTGACCGTGTTGCCATTGACGCGGTAACCATTCACTTCGGTCGCCGTATCCTCGTAGCGGCCGCCAAAGATCAGGCTGTGGCGTTCACCGGCGTGGCGCAGTTGCACGTAGAGCGCATCGACGCCTTCGGTCACTACGTAGTCGTTGCTGATGCGGTTGAGCGCCGTGGTGGCGGTGTTGAGAACAAACTTCGTCGGATTGGCGCGGCGATCCGCCTGAAACTTGTCGAAATCGATAAACAACTGGCGCGTCGTGGCATTGACCGAAGTGTAGTCGGCCGGCATCAAAACGTCCTCCAGAGTCGAAGTCTGACCCGCCGCCAAGGCGTAAACGTCCTGATAGCGGTCAAAATCGCGCGTCAGATCGCGCGTCTTGGCCCCGGCCCCAAAGCCCCAGCCGTGATCACCACGCTCCATATTGAAACGCCAGTCGAGCGACGCCTCGGTGATATATTCGTCGCTGTCGTCCTCGTACGGAGTGTAGCTGTTGAACTTGTAATTGAAGGGGTTGAGGAAGGTCGTCGGGTTATCCAGCACCGCCGTCGGGATGCCGTCATTGATCGTGTAATTATAGGCATTGGCCGCCGAAGTGGCGAGATTGTACTGCAACTGGTTGGAGGCTTCGACGAAGGAGGCTTCCGAATAGGCGGCGCGGAACTTGACGATGTTATGATCGTCCGGCGTCCAGTCGGCGCTGGCCTGTACAATGGTCAGCGGCTTGTCGATGGGGAAGTCGTTGAAACGGACGAAGCCGCCGGCGGTCGTCACGCGCGCCTTGTTGCCGGAGGTCAGGGCCGTGTCGGTCGAAACCGCCCCGCGCGTCAACTGATGCGAATGGCGCAGTTCGTTATCGGCCTGAATATAGTAGGTCGTGGTCAGTGCGGTCTTCAGCGTCTCGGAGGGACGCCATTCCAGCTTCAGCGTGCCGCCGTAGCGATCGACCGAGTTGGGGTAGCTCGACCACAGATGCGCCGACTGCACCGGAACGCCATTGGTCAGGCTGTAGCTGCCGGGGACGAAACGTTCCTGATCGCGGCGCTTGCGCGAGAAGGCCCCGGTGAACAGGACGCCGAACTGATCTTGGCTGCCGAAGGTCGTCGAAACCGTGCCGTCGAAACGGAAATTGGCACCGTCGTCGCTGCTACGGCCATAGCCCTTGCCGGGCACCTTCTGGCTGTCGCTGGTGCCGACAAAGGCGCTGCCGACCCAATAGAGCCCCCTGCGGTCAAAGGCCGAACGGGTGATCAGATTGAGCGTACCGCCGATAGCATTGCCTTCCATGTCCGGCGTGCGCGACTTGAACACCTCCAGGCGCTTCACCGCCGAGGTCGGCACGGACTCCAGATTGAGCTGACGGTTGCCGCGTTCGGAGGTGGCGATGGTCGAACCATCAAACGAACCGACGGTGAAGTTGGGATCGAGACCGCGAATGCCGACAAAGCGGCCTTCGTCCTCATCGAACTCGGTCTGCACGCCCGGCATGCGACGGAAGGCGTCGGAAATGTTATAATCAGGCAGTTGCCCCAGTTCATCGCCGGTCATGAACTCGGCGATGCGCTCATCGGCGTCCTTCAGGATCATCAGCTGACGGTTTTGCAGACGAAAGCCCGTCACAACCACTTCCTGCACCGACTCAGCCGCAGGCGCTTCCTGCGCGTGAGCGGACACAACGCCCGTAACCATCATAGCCAGGGTCAGGGTCGAAACGCCCAGACCTAGTTGGGATTTACACATAATCAGCCTCCAGCACCCGAATTGTGATGACGCCGCAATTAAACCCATTATGCGTATTATTTATGACATTTGAACTGAAAAATCCGGAAATACGCCCGGCGCATGGGCATCTATAGCGCAATTTACACCCAATATGCGTATTTTAAGGGCGGAGTTTGGTTTATATTTACGTATCCCGTGTTATAAATGCGACGCCGCATTTGCCTTGCACCCTTCGCAACGCCAAGGTATCTGGCAGCGAGTTTGCCCTGCGCCTCCTTATGACCCGAACGCCGCCTATCTGGACCCCTTAATGCTTGCCCTGACCGATCCGTTGCTGCCGACCTCCACCACTGAACGCCGCATACTCAGTCTGGTCCAGAGCCGTCAGGCCACCACCCAGGCCGATATCGTGGCACACACCGGTCTCAAACAGCAGACCGTGTCGCGTACGGTAGGTGACCTGATTGAACAAGGCTTCCTGCTCATCGGAGACCGCGTCGCTTCCGGACGTCGCGGCCCGCCGGGGACAGCCCTGTCGCTCAATCCCGACCATCTGTTTACGCTGGGCGTCTCCATCATGGCCGACGCCGTCTCTGTCCTGCTGATGGACCTTGCCGGGCAGGATCGCGGCTCTCGGCGCTTCACCCCGCCGGTCATGTCGCGCGAAGGGGTGCTGGACGGCGTGCAGCAGGCCTTTGCCGATCTCTGCACTGACGCGGCCATCAGCCCCCGGCGGGTTATCGGCATCGGCATCGGCATTACCGGGTTTGCGCTGGAAGGCGGGCGACGCTTTAATGGCCCACGCAGCCTTGATGAGTGGGCCGGTGTCGATGTGGCCGAAATCTTCGAAGACGCCTTTGGTCTGCCCGCCTGGGCCGACAATGACGGCAATGTCGCCGCCGCCGGTGAAAGTCTGGTTGGCATTGGCCGCTGGGCGCGCACCTTTGCCTATATGTATATCGCTACGGGCTTCGGGGGGGGGCTGGTGATCAACGGGCAACTCATGCGCGGTGTGCATGGCAATGCCGGAGAATTTGCCGGCGCCCTGCCCAAATTTATCTACACCCCCCCCACACTGGAATTGCTGCGCCACTGCTTCGCGCGCCGGGACGAGGAATACGACACCATAGGCGACATGCTTAACGCGCTGGATATCCACTCGCCTGCGGTCAATGACTGGCTGAACCGTATCAGCGATTCCCTGTCTCTCGCCTGTTCGGCCTGCGCTGCCATCGTCGATCCGCAGGCCATCGTCATCGGGGGCCGCGTGCCGCGCGCCTTGGCCGAACGCATGATCGAGCGCGTGGATATGCGCCATGCGCCCAGGCGCGGCTTTGACCGGCCGCAGCCGCGCGTCGTTCCCTCAGAAGTCACTGGCGACGCCACCGCTCTGGGGGCCGCCGCCGTACCGCTTAAGCTGCGGGTGTTCAAAACCGAACTGTTGTAAGCCCTGTCATATCGGTGTGCACAATGATCCCTATGCTCACCTCGTGAACCTTGCCAACGTGCCCTCGCCGTCGCGTCAGAAGCTTGCCTATGGTCTGGCCAGCTTTGGCAAAGCCTTGTTGTGGAACGCCTCAAGCCTGTTGTTCATCTTCTTCCTGACCGAAGCCGTGGGCCTCGCTCCGGATGTCGCCGGTAGCATTATCGGCGCTTCACTCGTGCTCAATGCCGTAGCGGACCTAGTGATCGGTCGTCTGATGACGCGGTTTGTCTCCCGCGCCGCCGCGGCGGCGCGAGCACAATTCTACGGCAGCCTACTGGCCGGGCTATGCTTCGTCCTCTTCGCCTATGCCGGTCGCGTGCCGCAGGAGGCGCGCCTTGTCTACACCATCACCGCTCTGATGGCGTTTCGCATCGCCTATGCCCTCTACGACGTCCCGCATAACACCTATTTCGCCCTGGCCTCGTCTTCGGACTCGGACCGTTTCGGTCTCGCCTCCATCCGCTATATCGCCAGCGGTGCGGCGACCCTGTTTCTGACCGGCGTCACAGCCTCGTGGGTGAGGCACACCGGCCTGCACCATATGGGGAAGATCAGCGCGGTGTCCGGCCCGGACTTCTTTCTAATCTCTCTGGCGCTCGTGACCCTGTCTTGCGGCTTCGCCTTCCTGCTGTCGCGACACCACGCGGGCGAAGTCATTGCTTCACCACACACACCAGCCCCGGCCGCCCCCTTGACTCTCACGGCGGGTGCGGGCCCCAGCCCGGCCTATCTTTATCTTATCGCGGCCATGGTGTGCGTTTCTGCCACCGGACCCTTCTTCGATAAGCTGGAACCCTATTTCACCGCCTATGCCGCGCCGGACGCCGTGTCAGCGCTGGGCTTCATGACCTTTGTGGCACTGGGCAAGCTGCTCAGTCAGCCGCTGTGGGCGTGGCTGACCCGTCGTCAGGCACCGGAAGCCCTCTACACGCTCGCCGCCCTGTTTCTGGCTGCCGCTTGCGTGGCCTTTTTTACCCTGAGCCGCCTGACCCCGCCCCTCACCCTGAGCATTGGCCTCCTCTATGGGGCCGCTGGCGGGGGTGTCTCCATGTACACCTGGGGGCTATTCGCCAAGGCCGTGGCGTTCGACGCAGCGCAGGCCACCAAATGGTTTGGCCTGTTCACCTTCGGGGCCAAGCTGGCACAGGCCGCCGCCGTGTACGCAGTGGGGATAGGACTGGAACGCATCCCCTATCGCGCCACCGGTCAGGGCGCCGACGCCATCGTTGCTCTGATGGTGCTGCCTTCGCTCGCCGGGGCTTTGGCCGTTGCGCTCATTTCCTTACGTCTACGCAGGGTGACGCTGCAAAGCCCATCTCCGTAGAGGCACCGAGCGGGCTGCCGACGCGACGTGCTGACTTCATTCAGCGCCGAAAAACAATCGCTTCAGCGGCAAAAGGCTGGCGCCGATAGCCGCGACCTCTCCAGAGGCTTCGGCCGGAACGATGCGCGCCAGAGGGCGCGGCACGCTGCGGCGTTTCTGATCGAACAGCTCGATGTGCGGAATGACGCGTTGTGCCAGTTCCGTCGGCATCTGCCCGCCCAGAACAATAGCGTCCACATCGAGTATGGCCGTGGCGTTCGAGGCGATAATAGACAGAGAATCCTTCACACGCGCGATCCATTCTTCAATTGCGGGCCAGTCGGCGTTAAATCCCTGCACCATCGCATCGACCGTGTCGAAGGCCTCTCCCTCGCGCACCACCAGTTGCCGCAGCAGCTCCAGATTCGGAAAAGGAAAAATGTGTGGCGGCAGGCCACCGGCAAATTCACCGGCATTGCCGTGCCGCCCACGCCAAGGCTCCCCGTCAAGGATGACCCCGCCCCCGACGCCGGCCGAAATATACAGATAGGCGAAGCTGTCCGCCCAGCGCCCGACGCCAAACTGGCTTTCGGCCACGGCGGCGGCATTGCCATCATTATCGGCGATAGCGATCACCCCGAAGCGGTCAGCGAACAGCCGCTCGATATCTATCCCCGCCCATTCCTCTAGATAGGTGGGCGTGTTGAACCCGCCGCCGGCGATGAAGGAGCCCGAAACGGCGATCCCTATGCCGGTTAACTGCGAACGCGCATAGCCGAACGAACCGCAGAGTTCATCGAGCGCGTCATCCACAGCGTTCAGCGTTCGCGACACCCCCACCGGATTGAGCGACAGCCCTTTCTGGGTGCGGGCCGCACCTGAAAAGTCGCTGATGACCATGGAGACACGCCCGGCCAGAACCGCGATGCCGAGGCTGAAACCGTGCTCAGGCCGCAGAGACAGGGCCGTACTGGGATAGCCCCGGCGCCCCTCGGCGCTGACCCGCCCACCCGTGCCGACCAGCCCTGTCTCGCCTAACCGCGCCAGAATGCGCGAAACGGACTGCTGCGTCAGTTGCGTCTGTTCGACAAGCCCGGACTGGGTCAGGGCGCGATGGCGGAACAACAGGCCCAAAACGCGCCGATCATTGCGGCCAAGGTCGGGAATCAAAGGGATATCGGTCTGCATGCGGGCCTCATACCCCATTTTATATAAAAATACACTTTATTTGTATCTTGTCACATTAAATACACTTAAAGTGTGTTAACGAGGGCCTGACACGAAAATTTCGCGCCTCACCTTACACATTGTGTGTATTTGGGCGCGGCTTTAGGGGACCGCTATGACCAACCACCGCTCTCACTGGCGTAACCGCCTTTTTCTCAGCGCCGCCCTGGCGGGCCTTGGTGCCGCCTCGGCCGTGGCGCAAACGACAGACAACGTGACCGAAGTCGTGGTGACCGGTCAGCGGGCAGCGGACAAGTCCGCCATTGTTGTCAAACGTCAGGATAGCCGCATTGTTGATGTCGTCTCAGCCGATGATGTGGGCAAGCTCGCTGATTTCAATGCCGGTGAGGCGCTGCGCCGGGTGGCCGGGGTCAATGTGTGGACCTATCTGGGTGAGCCACGCTTTGTGACCATTCGCGGCTTCAACACCAGCTACAATACCACCACGGTGGATGGCTTCATGATGGCCTCGCCAGACAATGCCAACTATGGCGGCGGCCGTCAGTTTTACATGGACGCCCTGCCGTCGAATATTGCCAGCCGCATCACCGTCCTGAAAACCTCCACCGCCGATATGGAGGGACATTCGGTCGGCGGCAGCGTCAACTTCTCGGTGCCAGATGCGCTGGACAGCAAGCGTAACCGCAACAGCCTCACCGTGCGCAGCGGCGTAACCGACAACAAAAAGCGCTATGGTGGCGACCGCGAAACCTATCAGGCGGAGTTTTTGACAACGCGCCGTTTCGGCAATCGTGATCAGTTCGGCGTGGCGCTTTCCGGCTCCTACTGGCGCCGCGAGATGAACATCGCCCAGTATGAAAATGGCGGCGATGCCTATTCCTTCGGGCCCACAGCTAAGTCAGGAGGGTTGGCCGTCGTTTTCGATCCCTATAGCGGAACTTACAAGTCCGTGCCCTCGTCCCGCACTTCGCACAATTACGACGACACGCGCGAACGCTCAGCCCTTTATGGTAAGCTGTCGTGGCGCATGGATGATCTGACGAAACTGTCGATCGGGGCCTATGTGCTGGATCAGAAAGAGGACTTTGTTCGCAACGAAGCCACGCTGGATCCGGCGCAAAACGGCTCAAACTACGACGCCAAAAACTTCGCAGACGGCTATGCCGAGATGGACGACATCGCCAGCCTGTACCAGTATCTGCAAGCGGGTTTCGAACGTAAAATCAGCGGCCTCAACCTGACCCTAAACCACAGCTTCACGGACAAGATGACCGGTGAAGTGAAACTGGGCACGTCCAAGGCCACGTTTGACAATCCGCAGTTGTTCAATCGTTTCTCTTTGCCTGCGGCCAATAACGAATATTACGCCATTCGTCAGCAAGGGGACTATTTCATCTGGACCCCGATCGGCACGACCTTCCCGGCCAAGGCCGCCAATTTTGCCAACTATTCCACAGCCAATGGCGGCGGACAGAGCGGTGCCAGCGGCGGGCGGAATCTTGAGGAGCGCTTCTCCACAGACGCGCAACTCACGGAAATGGAAGCGCGCCTTGACTATGGCCTGACGCTGGCGGACGAAGGCTTCGGCGTCTCCGGCGGTTTCAAGTTCAGTCGCAACAGCCGCAGCGATGACTATAGCCGCACGGATTACGGCTCGTCTGCCAGCGGCATTCTGCTTAGCTCGGTCGTCACCGGTCAATATCTCAGCGGACCGGGTTGCGATGTCTGTATCCCGCTGGCCGATATGGGCAAACTGTCCGACCTGACCCATGCCCTTGCCGCCACGGTCAATAACAGCGCCATCGGCAACCGCTTTGGCACCACCGAAAAGATCGCCGCGGGCTTCGTCATGATGCGCTGGCGTACCCCGACCTGGGAGGCGCAGGGCGGGCTGCGCGCCGAACAGACGGACTATGCGACGTGGGGCTATAATAATGTCAGCGGCGGCACGGGGGCGACCGGCTACGTCTATGCCACGGCCAGCGACAAACAGACCGATCTCCTGCCCTCGTTCAGCTTCATCTATAATACATCCTCGCAAAGCCGTGCGCGTTTTGCCTATAGCCGCACAATGGGTCGCCCCAGCCTGACGCAGAAAAGCCTGCGTGGCGGCGTCATCGACTACACCAGCGCGACGCCGACGCGCACATCGGGGAACCCCGATCTGGAAGCCCGCGTTTCTGACAATTTCGACCTGATACAGGAATTCTATTTCGATAAGGGTGAAGGTCTGTTCACGATTGGTTTGTTCCATAAGGCCGTGCAGAACGAAATCTACAAGGTGCAAACCCTGGCGACACTGGACGGTACGGATTATCTGTGGACCCGGCCGGTGAACTCTCCCTACACCACCAAGGTCACCGGGCTGGAATTCAACTTCGTAAAACACTTCAATGACCTGCCGGGTCTGTGGTCCAATCTGGGGATGCAGGCCAATGGGGTCATTATGAAAACGCGCTTCCCGGTCAGGCTGTCGGACGGCAGCACCTACAACTTCAAAACCCTCCCCGATCAGGCGAAAAACGCCTACAATCTGGCCTTCTTTTATGAAGACAAACAAGGGTTCCGGGCGCGTATAGCTTGGAATCACACCGGGCAGGCCTGGGATGGCCGTATCAGCGGTTCGACCAACCTGCCCAATGCGGACAATATCTCAACCGCCAGCCTCTACAAGCTCGCCTACAATACCCCGCGCGACTATTTTGATCTCAACCTGTCGTACAAGCTAAACCGGGTTTATACGGTCTCCTTATCTGGCAGCAATATCACCAATCAGGGCGCCGATACCAATATCGGCAACGATCAGGAAATTGCCGCCAAGCGTCTGTATGTACCCTCCGTATACATGCTGGGCCTCAGCGCCAATTTCTAAACCTGTGTCCCTCACACCCCTTCCCGGATGGCTGTCCATCCGGGGTATTTTCCGAGATACCCATGTCCGATTACTCCCGCCGCCGGTTTATCAACCAATTCGCCTCCGCCTCGGCCTTCGGCATGGCAGGGGCTCAGGCCTTGATGACCGTCCCCGCACAGGCGGCGATAAATACCAATGCGGTCGGGGGGAAGTTCCATGCGGATGGAAGGGTGAAAAAATACCCCGGCAATACCTTCGTCTGCCATTTGCCGCAGCAGGGTCCGGACAGCGTCGCGTTTAACGCCCTGCTCGACATTTATCGCACGGCCGCCGACTACCCCTTCCTGTCGAACGCCACCCTGTTGCCGCCCTCCAGCTATCATATGACCGTATTTGAAGGGGTCACGGAAAACAGTCGCAAACGGTCCGGCCAATGGCCGCAGGGCGTGCCCAGCGACCTGTCGCTAGAGGCCTGTCATCGCCTGATGGCCGAACGCCTCAAAGGCTTTCGCTCCGGTCTGACCCAGCCTATCCGTATGAAGGTCGATCTGGCGGCACCGACCCCCGAAGGCGGGGCCATCACCCTGCCCTTGCTACCGGTCGATGCCGCTCAGTCGCGACAGTTGCGCGACCTGCGCCGCCGCCTATCTGAGGCCACCGGCATCCGTATCAGCGATCCGGACACCTATGGCTTTCACATCTCGCTTGCCTATTGGATCAAGCCCCTTACGCCTGAGCAGGCTGAGGCTTTTGACCGCGCCCACCGGCAATGGCGCGCCACCTTGTCAAAAACCGCCCCCGTTATCACCCTAGGCCCGCCGGAATTCTGCGTTTTCAAGGACATGTTCGCCTTTGAACGGCAGTTCTTCCTGCAATAGATCTCTTTAGGGCCTCATACCAAGCGTCATTGAAAATGACTCTTGGTATCCTTTTCGAGAATTTTCCATGTCGCTGATACATGTGGAAAATTCACGTGTCTTCAACGACCGGAGGCCGTCAGCCTCTTCGGCCGTTGGCTTCAGTTGTCACATACTGTCCGCCGCAGGCCCTTGCGTTCCAGATAGCTCACAAGGGTTTCCGGTCGGTCGGTCATGATCAGGTCCGCACCGAGGTCGATAAGCCGCCCCCAGGCGGCATCCGGATCACGCGCTGCCAGACGGTCATCCAGCCCGCCGCTCCAGTAGGGCTGAAGCGCGATCATCATGGTCGCTTTTCGCCCCAGACGGGGATCGTTAGAAAGAGGGGCCACATAGGCCTGATGCTGAAACGGCAGCTCGTAGCCGATGCCCTTATAAGCTTCCAGCTCGTTAACGCGGTTTTCAAACGGGGTGTCTGATTCCCAGATAATCGGCATGATCATCACATCATCGGGGACGACCAGACTTTGCAATATATGCTTCGCCGTCGTCTTTCCATGGGATTTGAGATCGGGAATCTTGAAAATAATGTGATCGAGCACGCCCATGCGACGGGCCAAGGCCACAGAGTCATTGAACATCGCCACGAACTGCGCCCCGGACGCCTTGATTTCGTAATTGACCATCACCTTGTTTTTGATGGCGGCAAAATAGTCCTCGACCGTGGTAATGGGCTGGTCCGTCAGATAGGTTCCCGCCTCGCCGCTGCGCTCCTTAAGGCGGGCCTGCCGCAGCGCGGCCAGGGTCTGATCCTCGACATAGCCCCATTTATCGGTCATCCGGCTGATTTCGTCGTCGTGGAAGATGACCATGTGGCCGTCCCTGGTCAGGCGCACATCGTTTTCCACCACCTCAACCCCCATTTTCCAGCAGGTCTCGATGGCCTGAGGCGTGTTTTCCGGGGCCGTACTGTGGCAGGCGCGATGGGCGACCACGACGATATGTTTGGGGTCGGGATGCAGGACGCGCGATTTGAGGCGCGCAAAGGCCTCCGGCGTGGCCGGACAGGTGGTGGCCTCGGCCACAGGTGCCGACACAAGCATCGACCCCACCATCAGGGCTACGGCCGCATGTCTCAAAAGCATGGTTTTCATGGGATTTCCAATCAATAGCTGTAGTGAATACCCAGCCAGTAGCTGCGGCCATTACCCACTGAATTATAGAGCGAGTCCGCAATACCCGTCGTCTGGATCGTATAGCTGCCGGTGAGGTTTCGGGCGTCCAGACTGAGCTTCAGCGACCGCGAGACGCGATAGCTGATCTGGGCATCGAGCTGGTCCGTCGGGCGCACCCAGATGTCGGAGGCCGCCGTCGTACCGAAGGTGCCGGTGAAGGTCTTGCCGCGCGCCTTATAGGCCAGGGTCAGATCGAGCGGTCCGGCGTCGTAGCTGAGACGGAGATTGGCGAGCCATTTCGGCTGGTTGCGCAATCCTCCGACCGTGCGCCGACTGCCGTCGCTGAAGATCACATTCCAGTCGCCCTCTATATAGCTGTAATTGGCGCTGGCCCCCAGACGGTCGAAGGGCGCGGGCAGGAAGTCAAACCGTGATCTGGCAGCCGTGAACTCCGCCCCCCTGACCTCAGCGCTGCCGGCATTCAGCGGTATGGTGTTGATCTGGATCAACTGACCGGAGCCATTATAGACATTGCTGACCTGACTGAAGGTTTCGCCCGTCAGCTCTTTTTTGAACAGGGCCAGCGAGAGGAGGCCATTATCGAAATAGTATTCGAGGCTGGCATCGTAATTGGTGGACAGACGCGGCCCCAGATCCGGATTGCTGCCGCGCACAAGGGTGACGCCATTGGTATCAAAGGTCGTCGTGGTCCCCGGCGCAAAATCGGCGAAGTCGGGCCGGCCCAGGGTGCGGGTATAGGCGGCGCGCAGTTTCAGGCGGGCCGTGACGTCATAGCTGGCCTGCGCATTGGGCAGCCATTTCCCGTAAGCATGGGCACGGTGCTGCGGTTTGTTGACCCCGGATACCAGCTGACCGGTATCGGTATTGGCGCTGGTGCGTTCAAAGCGCGTCCCGATCAGGGCCTTAAAGGCGCCTCTGGCGTAATGGATCGCCGAATGGGCCGCGAACACGTCTTCACGCAGGCTGTAGTCCGTAGTCAGGGACTCGTCGGTGCGCGCGGCGCCATTGGCGTACATGAAATTCCAGAAGGCGTCGTAGTCGTTCAGCGCCGCCCGATTGCCGGCCATGCTGGCCCCCGCAGGCGTCACCTGAGACAGGTTGAGCGTGACGCCACTTTTCAGCGCCCAATACACCACTGTCTGATCGAAGTCGCGGTCCAGCCGCACCCAGTTGATCCCCCCTGAATATCCAAACCCCTGAGCCGAAGCGAAGCGGTTGTAATTGTAGGTCAGGCCAAGGCTCGACACCTTGTCGCGAAGGGGCTGGGTGCGGTTATAGGCGGCGCTGGTCGAGCTGTTGGCCGTATTGGAAAACAGCCATTTCGCCGGATCATTATAGGTGGCCGTATCGGTGACGGTGATGCGAGGGAGATCGCCCGTAATATCATAGCTGCCGCGAATGGCTTCCAGACGAAAGCCTGCGCCAATATTACGGGTCAGGGTATCATTGCCATAGTCGGTATAGTTTCCGCGCAGGCTGAGCGCCCCCTTGTCCGAGACGCGGTAGTCGAGCCCAAGCCCGAACACCGTCGCATTGCGCTGCATGTCATAGTCATATTCGCGCACCTGCCCCTGACCATTGGTGAAGTTGGCCGTGCCGTCTCCGGTTTTTGTCACGGTGCGTGTACCGCTGTTGGCGATAAACGGTCCGGAGCGTTGCAGGTACATATCACGCTGTTCATCGAAACGGGTCAGGGAGGCAAAGGCGTAGAGCCGGTCTTCCTGCCGCGTTTCGATCTTGGCAAAGACGGCCGTATTGCGCACCGTCTTGTCGTAGGCGCTGTCCGTAAAAACATTGCTGGCGATCTGATCATAAACGGCACCTGAACTGTCGGTCGCCTGAACATAGCCGCCTACCGCGCCGAAATCGTCGTAGTCGGCGGTACGCTGACGGTTAAACCCGAACACCAGACCATAGCGGCGGTCCGGCCCGAAGGTGAATTTGCCCGCCACATAGAGTTGATCAGACAGGTCATCGTGTACGCGACTGGCGTTTTCGGGCGACCCCAGTCGATAACCCGCCTTAAAATACGGTCGGGTGCCGCCATCGAAGGCCCGCAGGGTACGCATCGAGATATGGCCACCAATGGAGTTCGCATCCATGTCCGGCGTCACGGTTTTAGCGACGCTGGTTTCATTGATGATGGCGGCCGGGAACATACCGATCTGCGCACCGCGATTGTTCTGGCTGGAGAACCAGATCGGATTGCCGTCGATGTCGATGCTGTTGTAACGCGAATCGAAACCGCGCAGCGAGACGTAGCCGGCCTCGGACGTGCCATAAAACTTGTCGGCGCTGACGCCCGCCACGCGATCGAGAACCTCTGCCAGATTGAGGTCCGGCGTCTTTTCAATGTCGCTGGCCGTGGTCGAATCGACGATCCCCGTCGCCGTGCGTTTCAGTCGGGTTGAGGGCGTATCGACCGATTTACGCGCCGTGACCACCACCGTGTCGACATCGGTATCGTCTTTCACCGCCTCAGAGATTTGCGCGACGGCGCCACCGGGCGGAACCGCCATGCCTGCCAAAAAGACAACCTGCATAAGCGTTAACGCACTGACCCGCCGCCTGAGTTCGCAATTCATCATAGCCTCCATCCCGGTGCCCACCGCCCGGCATAGCTCAGCCCATACCGCGCTTATGTGACACAAAAATTAAGTTATCTTACTTAACTTATTTATCACCTTGACGTGGCAAATGGGTTACGGCATCGAAGACGCATGACCAAACCCCTGCTGCAAAACCTGACCGCCAGCCATCGTCGCGTGGTCGAGATTCTGTTTCAGCAGGGCTCCGCCTCACGGGCTGAGATCGCCTCGGTAACGGGCTTTACTAAACCGACCATTTCCCAGATCGTGCAGGACCTGACGGAGTGGGAGGTGGTTGGCGAAGACGCCGCGCGCAAAGGCCTGAGGGGGCAGCCCGCCCGTCCGGTCAGTGTGCGCCGGCAGGCCGGCTTCGCCATCGGGGTCAATTTTTCCACCTCATTTGCCGAGGTGGTTGCTGTTGATCTGGCCGGTTCGGTGATTGATGCGGTACAGGCACCGCTTGGCGAGCCTTCTCCGGAGTGCCTGGCGGCGCTGATCCACGAGGAGATGGAGCGCCTCATCCGCCGCAAACGGCTGGCGAAGAACCGCCTGCTGGGTGCCGGCATCTCCTTTCCGGGGGACTTCTACGCCGACGGCACATTGATGCCGCACGCCCTGTTTCCGAAGCTGAAGGCCACGCACCTTGACCGCTTCTTTTGCGAAGCCCTCGGCATCCCGGTTATCGTGGAAAACGATGGCCGGGTTTGCGCCCTGGGGGAGCGCGTCATCGGCGTGGGCACACGGTTTCGCACCTTCATGCTGGTCCATATTGGCCACGGCGTCGGGGGCGGCCTGATCATAGACGGAGCCCCTTATCGCGGCGTGCATGGCAATGCCGGCATACTGGGACAATACTATCCCTATGGTGAGCCGCGACCTTCGGCGCTCGACCTGTTGCGAACCCTGCAAAAAGCGGGCTTTTGCGTCCCTGATTTCGATACCCTCGCCGATTTGACGCCCGACGCCCTGCCCACCATCGAAGCGTGGATGGATCGCGCCGCGCAACAACTGGCTCCGGAACTGGCCCGGATCAGCCGTTTCTTTGGCCCGGAGGCCATAGTGCTGGCCGGTCGCCTGCCGCCCTTCATCACGCGCGGGCTGGTCGAACGGCTGGATCTGGCCGCCGTGCTGCAACCCCTCGATGACCTGCCCGTAACCCCCGTCTATGCGTCCAATCTGGGCTCGCGCGCCGGGGCGGTCGGGGCCGCTACCCTGCCCATATATCAGGCCTTGCTGCCGTTGGGATAGACCCTATCGAGGGGTAACGAAAAAGGCCGCCGGTGTGGACGGCGGCCTCACAAGGTCAGTATTTGTAGTTTATGCCAAACCAAACGGCGCGACCATATCTTTGCCCTTCGTACCAGTTGGGCACGCCCTTCACGGCATTGGCATTGGTGAAGCGCTGTTCGTCTTCGAACAGGTTCCACACCTCCATCGACAGGTCGAAATGGCGGTTCAGGTGATAGCCCAGTTGCATATCCGTCTGCCCATAGGCGGCCAGTTTAAGATCACCCGAACCATCGACGCTGAGTTGCTGGGTTTGCGCACTGGCGTAGCGCCAGGCGATACGGCCCGACAGGCGTTCGCCCTCGTAGAACAGCGCCGCATTGGCCAGCTTTTTCGACAGGCCTTCCGGGGCGACGGAGCGCACTACCTGCCGGTTGGCCCCGATCAGGTCGAGCGACCCGTCATTGAGGGTGAGGTTGGCGCTGAAACCCAGACCCGCCAGCGGTCCCGGCAGGAAGCTTAAGCGATCCTTGACGAGGCTGAGTTCGACGCCGCTGATCTGCGCATCGCCGCCATTGTCCGGCTGCACATAGTAGGAGTCGATGACGCGGTTGGTGGCGTCGGTATATTTGTAGGGCGTTTGCAGGTCGAAGATTTCGTCCTGAATGTCTTTGCGGAACACCGCCGCCGAGATCAGGCTGCGCCCGCCGTCGAAATAGTATTCCAGCGAGGCATCGAGATTGGTCGAACGGCGCGGCTTGAGGTCCGGATTACCCCGGCTGTAGATGCCGTTGTCATTGGGCGGGGTTTCGCCGCGCGCCAGATCACGGATATCCGGACGCCCGATGGTGCGGCTGGCCCCCAGACGCAGAAGCCACTGATCGCTGATGAAGTATGTAGCAGCCACCGACGGCAGCAGGTCGCTATAGTCGGCCTGAGTGGTGACAAAGGCGGCGTTTTCGGCGCGGTTAAAGCGGTTGAGCGCCTCGGTCGCCGTCTTTTCATAGCGTAGACCGCCAATGACACGCCAGCGCGCCGACGTGTAGTCGGCCAGGGCGTAGCCCGCCGTCACCGCTTCGCTGACGCGGTAGTCCATGCCGTTAACATAACCTTCGCGGCGGCTGAAGCTCGCCGCCCCCAGCCCTTCGGCATAGGCCGACAGAGCGTCGATATCGGCATAGACCACCTTGTCGTTCGGCGTGCCGGGGAAGCGGTAGTCGGTGGCCTTGATAAACGGGCGGAAGTCGGCCGAAGCGACCGGGTTGCGCCAGCGCAGATTGCTGGCCGTATAGTCGATGCGGGTTTCACGCCATTTCAGTCCGGCCTTGAACCCCAGACCCTGACCGGCGGCCGGACGGCGCGTCCAGTCGGCGCGCACCGTATCGACGTCCTTGGCCAGTTCTTCCTTGTAGCGACGATAGCCATTGAAGGCGTAGTTGGCCGGATTGACGAACTTCGGCGCGCTGGCGGCATCGAACTGATAGGCGTAGGTGGTGCCGTCAGAGCTGTAGGTGCCGCTCAGCGGCCCGGCAGAGTAGAGATCAACGCGCGGATCGTCCTGATAGGCGGTGCTGGACGAAGACGAGCCTTTCAGGCTCAGCGTGTCGCGCCCCGTCAGCGCATAGTCGAGACCACCCGCCACGGTAAGGGAGCCATCGACGCCATAGCGCACCTTGTCCGTGCGGCCCGTCGCCGTCGCCTTGCTAAAGGTGCCGGTCGTGAGATTGGACACGGCGGCGTAAAGCGCGTGCTTGTTCTTGTCGATGACGATGTCGGAGTCGAAATAGCTCAGCGAGACGTAGACCTGAAGGGCGGAGACCGGGCGGAACTCGAACTTGGCGGTGGCCCCGGAACTGTCTTCCTGACGCTGATAGAAATAGCCGCCGACCTCCTCCGGCAGCGCACGCCCATCGCCGACCGGCCCGAACCACGCGCCGGGCTTCAGATTGTCACGATGGACCGAGCGGCCATTGGCGTCGAAGACCACACCATATTTGCCGTCGCCAAAGGTCGTTCCCGCCGACAGCTTGCCCTTCACCGAGCCCTTCATGTCGTCTGGCGCGACGTTTTCTTCGTAGCGACCGCCAGACACCCCGACCGACAGCCACGGCTTGCGCGCATCAAAGGCGCTGCGCGTCACCAGATTGACCGTCCCGGCAATGGCGTCGCCATCAAGGTCCGGCGTCGCTGACTTGATGACCTCGACCTGCTTCACAAAGGTCGAGGGGATGGCTTCGAGATTGGCACCGCGCAGATTGCTGTCGAACGGACGCGGGGCCACCGAAGCCTCCTGCCCGTCGAGCGTCACATTGACGAATTCCTGACTGAGGCCGCGCACGCCGATATAGAGGCCGGCGCCTTCGTCCTGAAACGTAGAGACCCCGGCCACGCGGCTGGTCGCTTCGGCCAGATTCTGATCCGGCAGCTTGTTAAGATCGTCCGAAGCGACCACGTCGCTGACCTGAGCCGCCTTGCGCTTGGCATCGGTGGCGCGCTGGTTCGACAGACGCGTTCCGCGCACCACCACTTCAGTGACCGCCTCAGTGCCCGGCTTAATCTGCGTGTCCGAGGACTGAACCTGCGCCTGTGCCCCCGTCGTCAGAAGCGCGATAGCCAGCGCCGATGCGCCGATGGCTGTGACCTTGCTAACCATTGTCCCGTCCTTGTCATGCTCACGGCTCAGCGCCGCCCCCGCCTCAACTAACACGCTTTTGTGACATATTTAATATCTAAATGATATTTAATGGAGCGCTTTGCAAATCACGCCGTTAGGAATAAACAGGCCCTATGGACGATTCCTACATATTGAGCGACAGCGACCGTCAGGTGCTCGACGTCATCTGGCGGCTGGGGCCGATCGCGCGAGTGGACATCACGCCGCTCACCCGTCTTTCGACCATGTCGGTGACGCGCATCACCCGCGAACTGACCGAACAGGGCCTGCTGACCGAGGATGTGCGGCGCGCCGGCGGGCGGGGGCAACCGGCACGACCGCTGATGGTGCGCGCCGATGCCGCCTACGCCGCCGGGGTCTATTTCTCAACGGGTCTGGTGCAGGTGGGGCTGATCAATCTGGCCGGGGTGCTGCTGGGCGAAACCCAGGTGCGCACCGATATCGCCACCCCCGGCGATGTGGCGCGGCTGGCGCTTACCCATGTCGAGCGGCTATGCGCCGAACAGGACATAGACCCCGCCCGCCTCACCGGCATGGGCTTCGCTCTGCCCGGCGACTTCATCCGCGACCGCCGCAGCCTGAACGCCCACGCCCTGTTTCCGGGCTTCCGCGGCGAAGACATCGGGGGCGAGCTTCAGGCCCACCTGCCCTGCCCCGTGTTTATCGAAAACGACGCCGCCAGCGCCGCTTTGGGGGAGCGGCTGATGGGTATAGGCCAGACCATAGACGATTTCTTCTTCGCCCATATCGGGCACGGCATCGGCGGTGGACTGATCCTCGGCGGACGGCTCTATCGCGGCGTCAACGGCAATGCGGGGCTGATCGGCGTGCAATTTGCCAATGACCGGCCGCGCCCATCGGGTCAGGACCTGCTCGAAAACCTGCGCGCCGGGGGTGTGGCGGTGAAGGACTTTTCCGATCTGGAGGCGTTGCGCCCACAGACCTGCGCCCCGCTACGCACCTGGATCAATCGTGCGGCGGCGCAGTTGCGCGAAGGCCTGTGGATCACCGCCCGCCTGATCGACCCGCGCGCTGTGATCATCGGGGGCCGCCTGCCACACCATATCCTGCAGGAGATCGTGGTGCGCATCGACGATGAGCAGTTCTGCAACGAAGGCGTCATGCTGCCGCGACCGCGCGTCATCGCCTCGTCCCTTGGGTCACAGGCGGGCCTGATCGGGGCTGCCGCCCTGCCCTTCTATTCGCGTTTTTTTGGCGATTCCTGAACATTTTCAGTGCCACAGCGGCTTTTCAGGACCGCATTGCAGCGCGCATAGCCTGATGGAAAACGAACCTCATAGGGCCCAAAGCGCCGGTCTGGCCACGGATAGTCGGTGGCGATGAGCTGCGCCCCGCTGGTGAAGGCTTCGCGACGCCGCGTTTCCTTGCTGAGATCGCTGTCCTCGCCCCCCGCATCGGCGCGCGTATAGACGAGAAAGCCCTGCTTCACCAGCGCTTCGATCTGTCGCGCCTTGGGCTTGGGTCGGATCAGCCACGCCGTGCGCGGATCATCGGCCGTGCGTGCCACGAACAAAAGCGGGGCCACCGCGCCGGAGGTAAAGTCGGCATAGGCGTCCTGTTTTTGCGGATCATCGAGCAGCAGAAAAATAACCCGACCGCGCAAGGCGTCCAGCGCTGGCCAGCCTTCGGCGCGCACGGCGGCATTGACGCTGGCATAGGCGCCCTGCACCTCAGCCGGACGCACGATCTGCGCCGGGGGGAAGACCGCCTCGATTTCGGCGTGCAGCCGCGCCCAGGCCGCCCGCCCGAACGGCGCCGCCCCAGCGGGCACGTAGGCATTGGCCACCGGCGGTTTGCGTCCTTCCTTGGCCTCGATCTGCACGAAGACGGGCAGATGCCCCGGATGCGCCTGCGACCAGTCGCGGATGATTTCCAGACAGCGCGTAAAGCGCAGGCAGCGGCTGCGCACATCGGTATCGGCGGCGTGAAACACTTTCAGACCGGGTTTGCGCAGCTCGCCTTCCGGATCGACCGGTGCCACAGTGGCCGCGACCTCCGGCGACAGGGCCTTGAGAAACCCCGGATCGGCAAAACGCCCGCCTTGCGGATCATCATGCACATCCAGCTCGAAGACCCGCAACCCTCTCTCAAGCTGGGTTTGCAGCGGCGCGTGGGTGTAGTCCAGCGCCGGAACCAGACGCCTGGCTGGCCACTCCGCGCTCTCCGCATAGCCGGTTTCGTTCATAAGCCGGAACAGGGCGGCGTCAGGCGCCACATGGTAAGAATTATGCGTGCCGATAAACTGAAGCTGGTTGAGGCGCACGGCCGTGGATTTTAGGGCGGGTTCAGCCCCGGCCCATGCGCCAATTGCACCCAAAATGGCCACTGCCATTGCTGCTGAATATCGCCACGCCATACGCCGCCACCTGTGTCTTCAGTTAAATTTAATACCGTTTAGATATTTAATACGACATAATTGCGACGATTTATGTTATTGTCACTATCGCCCCTTAAATTATCCGCATGCCCCCTTCCGCGCAGCCCTTGTCCAACCGGCGTCTTCTGACCTACGCCTCCGGCAATTTCGGCAAGACCCTGTTGTGGGGCACGGTGGACATGACTCTGATGTTCCTCCTGACCGATTATCTGGGGCTGGAGGCCGGATTGGCCGGGGTACTGATCTTCGCCTCTCTGGTGCTGGACGCCCTGCTCTATCCGTGGGCGGGCCATCTGGCGGATCGTCTGCGCACACAACTGGGCCGCTATGGGCCGCTGATCGTCTTGGGCACCCCGATGGCCGTAGCCGCCTTTATCCTGCTGTTTCTGCTGATCCGCATGGAGGCCTCGCTGTGGCTTGTTGCAGGCGCACTGATACTTCTACGCATCGGCTATGTCGCCCTCGACCTGTCGCACAATGCGCTGCTGGCCCCGATTTCAGCGGCTGTGCAGGACAATGGCCGCATCGCTCTGGCGCGCTTTCTGTTCTCCTCCCTGGCAACCCTTATGCTGGCGTTAGCCCTCCCGCGCCTGATACGGCCGGAGGACCCGGCGTCCGGCTTCGTATGGGTGGCGGTCCTTCTGCCGCTGGTCGCCGGTGTCGCCATTCTGGTGGCCTGGGTCGCTGTCCGGGCGTGGGACACAGGCGCGCCGCTCGCCCGTCACGCGGGCGGGCTTGCCCTGTTGCTGCGCGATCGCAGCGCCTTGCGCGTCCTTGCGGTGGGCGCGACGGCCTCGCTGTTTCTCCCCCTGTTCAACAAGGCCTGCGTCTTTTTCGCTGCCCACTGGATCGGTGATGCGGCTCTGACCTCGTGGCTTCTGGGGGCGCTGGTCACCGGTCAGGTGGCAGGGCTGCCGCTATGGCTTTACTTGTCGCCGCGCTGGCCCAAGGCGCGCATCATGCAGGTGGCGCACGCCCTGAGCGCCGCGGGCTTCCTGCTGGCGGCCCTGAGCTTCGCCGTCCTGCACGCAGCTCTGCCGCTGCTTATGGTCTGCGCTTTCGTGGCGGGAATGGGCCTCAGCGGCGTCTACGCCCTGATCTGGGCCCTGCTGTCGGACGCCGCCCATGCGTTGGAACAAAGGACACAGGCGGCGGTGGGAGGGCAGCTTTTCGCCTGGGCCATCTTCCTGCAAAAGGCCGCCATGGGCGTAGGTGCCGGTCTGTTCGGGCTGGGCTTAAACTATTCGGGTTATCAGGCCGACGTTGTGAATGACGCGGCCCGACAGACCTTGTTCGCCTTCACTTTTCTGTTGCCCGCCCTTGGCAGTCTGATCTGCATCGTCTTGCTTAACGCCACAGATCAGGCCACCCGGCAGTGATACGGCCCAAAGACGGCCTTTGTATCCTGATACGCCACGGCGGTTCGCATCGAAAGGTCAGTTGTTGTACGAAGGCACGCCCTTAACCTCAGGCGGCGACCTCAGGGGTCAGGCTCTGGCGAATGCGGGTGGAATCGCGCCCCGGCGGCGCGCCAAACAATCGGCGGTATTCGCGGCTGAACTGTGACGGGCTTTCATAGCCGAGCGCATAGCCGACCTGAGTCACGTCGGCTTCATTCAACAAAAGTCGGCGGCGCGCCTCCTGAAGGCGCAGCGTCTTCTGAAACTGCACGGGCGACAGAGCTGTCGCGGCCTTGAAATGACGGTGAAATGTTGCCGGGCTCATGCCGGCCAAGGCCGCCAGTGACGGCACGTTCAGCGGCGCGTCGTAATGATCGCGGATATGGGCGATGGTGCGCCCGATACGCGACAGCCGTGTATCGGCAAAACCGATCTGACGCAGATTGCGGCCCAGTGGGCTGTTGAGCAGCCGCCAGACGATCTCACGCCGGATCAGCGGGGCCAGAACGGGCCGGTCGCGTGGCTGATCACAAAGAGCCATGAGGCGCATCAAAGGATCAATGAGATCAGTGGGCAGGCTTTGCACCTCAAGCGCGGCGCACGCGTCGGGCGCATCGGCGGGACCGTGCTCAAGCAGCAGGTCGGCGACCAGTTCGGCCTCGACACTCAGGCTGAAGGCCAGATAGGGTGCCTCCGGACTGGCGTGGACGATGTGGGCGCGCACCGGCACTTCCAGTGAGGTGATCAGGCATTTTCCGGCGGCATAGTGATAGAGGCGCTCCCCCAGTTGGCTGGTCTTTGCACCCTGTACCACCACGCACAGGGACGGGCGATAGACGGCGTGAATCGGACCGGACGGGGCTTCGGCGCAGGTCAGGAACAGGCCGGGAATAGGGCTTTCGCGGCCATGCGCCTGCCACTGACGGTGGACATGGGCGGCCAGCGGGGCCAGATCGGCAGACAGGGAAGATACGGCTTCGGTCATAAACTCCTTATATATCGCCCGCGCTGTCCCGCGAAGAGGCACGGACGGCAATTGAGAGAATCGAGCAGTTTTACGCGACAATCAGGAGGTGCGCGGCGCGGGCGTTGGGCCTAGTTATTCCCTGCCTGAGTTTTCAGTCATCCAAAGTCAAGGACATCCATCATGCGTTATCGTCGTCTGGGGCCCAGCGGCCTGCTGGTATCGGAACTGTGTCTGGGGACCATGACCTTTGGCGGGTCGGACGGCATGTGGGGTCTGATCGGGCAACTGAACCAGTCCGAAGCCGATCTTCTGGTCAAATCCGCCGTTGAGGCGGGCGTCAACTTCATCGACACGGCCAATGTCTATGCCTTTGGCGAAAGCGAGCGCATTGTGGGTCAGGCCGTGCGCAATCTGGGGCTCAACCGCAACGACCTCGTCATCGCCACCAAGGTCATGGGCTTGATGGGCGATGGCCCCAATCAGCGTGGGGCCTCACGCGCCCACATCATGGCGCAGGCCAAGGACAGCCTGAAACGCCTTCAGATGGACCATATCGACCTCTATCAGATCCACGGGTTCGATCCGCTGACGCCGATCACCGAAACGCTTGAGGCGCTCGATACCCTCGTGCGGCACGGGCATGTGCGTTATATAGGGTTGTCCAACTGGGCCGCCTGGCAGATCGTCAAGGCCATCGGGATCGCCGAGGCGCGCAAGCTGGCCCCCATTCTGTCGCTCCAGGCCTATTACACCCTTGTCGGCCGCGATCTTGAGCGCGACATCGTACCGATGCTCAAATCCGAGGGGCTGGGCCTGATGGTGTGGAGCCCGCTGGCTGGGGGCTTCCTGTCCGGTAAGTATTCTGGCGGGGTGGCCGATGACGACAGTCGTCGCGCCAAGTTCAACTTCCCACCTGTCGATCTGGCGCGCGGCGACGCCGTAATAAGAGTGCTTCGTAAGGTGGCGACGGCCAAGGGCGTCAGCGTGGCGCAGGTGGCGTTGTCGTGGCTTTTGCATCAGCCGCACGTGACCAGCGTCATCATCGGGGCCAAACGCCCGGAGCAACTGAGCGACAATCTTAAGGCCGCGGACGTGAAACTCAGTGCCGAAGACCTGAGTGCGCTGGACGCCGCCTCGCGCCTGCCCGCCGAATATCCGGGCTGGATGCTGGAGCGTCAGGGTCAGTACCGCGCGGGCTTTGACGCGTAATAGACTGTATAGACTGTGCTGGCATTGCCCCGCCCTTCGATCGGTCTGATTGGAGACTATTGGATCTTTGATGCCCGCTATCGGGCCAAAGTGACCCGACTGAGTAAAGTCACTTTCGCGCCCTGAGCGGTCATTCGAAGGATACCGAAATATCCCATTTGCGGACATCAGTGTATCGCGGCAAAATTCCGTATTGGAAAGTGCAGACCCAAGCCCGAGCCTTCCTTGAAAATGGCCAAATGCTATTTCGAGCATTGGCTGAGGGATTGGGTCTTTGCCTAAACCTTCGCTATTGCATTAGCCAGACCAACCGAGTCCGGAAACGGCGACCAAACCCAGCAGCCTCCCGGGATTTCACGCCTTCTTCTGCCATTTCGATTTCGTGCCTGTAAAGTGCCAGCGTAGCTTTAGCAAAGCCATAATACAGCGGCGCCTCAGAGGTAAGTACGCAGTTGTCCAAGCGGCGGAGTGCGTTTATCCGGCAGTCTATTGTTGCAGAACCTCCTACGTTACCAACCGAGGCCAGCGGTGGGTATTGTGTTAGGGTTTGTAACTGGACAAAGTTTGCAAAAGAACTGCGCTCCTCGCTGCCATCCTCTGCCTTTCTGATAAGATACAACTCAGTCCCAACCAATTTCTTCGATGCTGCTGCTTTCTCGTCAGTTGTCATGGAAAGTGGATCAGGATGAACCTTCGTCCATGCCTTTGCCGCTTCCACACCGCTCTCCGCCGCGGCCACGTAAAGGCGAATAGCTTCCTCAGGATCGACGAGTGTTCCCAACCCCTTTTCGTATAGTTCCGCCAGATGCACGATAGCGTTTGCGTCACCATACGAAGCTGCGAGTTGGAAAAGCTTAAGCGCAACTGTTGCATTTGCCGTCTGACCGCGCCCCTTGAGCGCCCATAAACCTAACACAGTCATGGCGCGCCCGCTGCCAGCGTTGGCCGCTTGGCTATACAATCGCTCTGCAAGCGCGCTGTCTGTGCCAACGCCCAATCCGGTGTCATAGGCGTAGGCCTGCCAATAGATCGCTTCCGGGTCAGTTGACTTTCGACAATAACTGAGACCCTTCACCGGGTCGCTCGGCACACCCACTCCCGACATATAGGCCTCGCATAGCCCCAAGTACGCCGCTGGATATTCCTTTTTCGCGTCTTCGTGAAACTGTCTCACGGCCTCCTCAGGGTCGAACTCCCTCAGAATTCGTTTCGCCCGCCTGTCCCCTTGCGCAGCCGCACGTTCGTACCAAAAGCGCGCCATCGCACGGTCAACACTAACAAAGCTGCCAATATGATAAGATTGAGCAAGCCGGAACTGTGCGTCAGCCTGTCCGCTCTCGGCCTGCTTGGTCAGATCAGCAATATGCGCCTCGCGTGACGATTGCGCCGCCACCGGCCCACATAAGAGCGACAGACCGACGACAATTACGGATATCCACTTCATCCCCAACTCCATCAACAACCTATCCGCGATGGGTGGTCGCCCCAACAAACATTTTAACTGGCACGACGCTAACGTCAATCCGACAGTTGTGAAACCGAGTGACAGAGGACGTTTGGTTAATTACCTATAGGAATATAAGAGTGGGGGGCTGCCCGAACCTTCCAAAGTACGTTGGGGATTAGGCGAAATCGGCCACGCGCCTGGAGCGGACATAGGGTTGGCAGCAAACGTAAAAACCCAGAACCAGACATTCGGACGAAAATCCCACACGAGTGGAGGAATTCCAAGAAACATCATTCTGTTCTTAATGGGAAATCTTCGTCTCCAAGGGAGGCTTAATTGCGGTGCATCCTGTGAAACCGCATGAACATGCGGTTGCCGATGTCTAAGGGGCTACTTCATTCTGGACTCAAATATCCATCGGCAGGGACATTATGGAAAGTCCGGCAAAACCCAAAGTCACCCCCTCGGTAAAGGCAAGTGAGCTGTTGAAAGGTTCGGTTTATAAATCCGCCCTTTCGCCTGCGCCGCGATTCACGCGCCTGACGCCCGCCCAGAAGTCCGGGGGGCTGACGCAACTCCTAGCCGAACTCCACGCCCCTAAGCTGGGGAGCCCGGTTCTGATTACACCGGTTCACCCTCAGCCCAACCCGGCGATAAAGCTGATCCATTCAGGAAAGATGAACAGGGCCGGTTTCTATTTGGCCGGATGGAAAGACCTGGGTGATCAGGTCTATACCTTGCTGACCATCCGCCCGAAGGCCATTCGTCCCATTCTGATCACCGTCTATGTCGATGCCCTGCCCGACATTGTGGCCTACTCGGAAAGCGTTAGCCCCGGTCAAGGTATTCAGAACATCCTGAATATAGGGGACGATCTGGCTGGCCCCGACTCCCCCTATGCGGCGCATCCCTGCGCCGCCAGCGAAACGGGCCTTATCCTCAATCACGCCCTCACCCCGCGCACCCTGTCCAAGCCTATTCAGGTCAAACTCAAGGCCCGCGGTCTCTTCTGCATCTCGGCCATCGAGATTACCCCTGTCCTTTGATCCGGAGCCAGCCATGTCCCTGATTGATCGCCGAACTGCCCTGACCGGCATGGTGGCCGTGCCTGCGATGGCGGCACAGGCCTTTGCCGCCGCACCGGCCGGAAATAGCGCAGGTGCGGGTTTTCGCCCCTTGTCTGCCGCAGACAAGATAAGAGAGGCAAGCAAACTTGGGTTCACAACGAGCCGGACACTGGGGCAGACCGTCATCATCACCCCTTCGGCCCCCTACCCGTCGCCCGCCGTCGATTTTGAGTATTACGGATACCTAAGCGAGCAGGGCTTCGTCCTCAGTAATGACCAACGCTTTGACTATCCGGGCCTCTCCGATAGCTTCATCGGTGGCCGACACGTCCTTTTGGAAAAATACCAGACATTCACCGTCAACATAACCCCATCGGCATTGAAACCCATCTTGCTGACCCTTCATGTGTCAAGCGAACCCAAAACGGCGGCAGGCGCGTCAGCGACGGCTGAAATCACTCTGATATCGAGGGACTCTTCGGGGTTTCTGGGGGAAACGACGGTGCCGTTCCCCGCCTTATGCTCAGATCATATTGTAAGCTTCGTGACCACGCTTTCCAACCTGATGACCCCTGTTTCAGTGAACGGTCTTATTACTAAATCCAACAATGAGCGGACCCTTATATCGGCGATTGAAATAACGCCTCTGCTTTAGGGGCCAGACTCAATCAGGATCTGCGGCGTGATATGAGGGCAGATTGTCCAGTTTCAGGAGCAAAAGCGCCGGAAGGTTATACCCTTTCAAGCTTTTGCGACGCCAAAATGGGCGATCTGCGCCATACCCCTTCGGGGCGCGGTGAATTTTGCGCCCGGATACGTCGTCTGTCGCTTGTGGAGGTCACTGCACGGCGCACCAGCCTCCTGTCCGGACACAAAATTCACGTCGCGTCACGTCCGAAACCTGATTGAGTCTGGACCCTAACCCGGACCCAAAGCGAATGGCTGCGTGGCGGATGACTGTAAGGGCCACGAACCACATGCTCATGCAGTTGGCTGTGCGAGATAAGTCCCTAAACTCATTCATGAACTCAATTCAGGAGGGGACAATGAATCACTATCTCAGGCGGGTCGGTTTCGGAATGGCGGCGTTGCTGTCGCTGGTGGGGGCAGGCGCAGCCACAGGTCAAACACCCGTCGTCAACAAACCGCTTAAGGTCCCAACGGACGTTGCGCAAAGCCTTACGAATACGAAGCGGATGACCCGGTTCGATCCCGCAGTGAACGGGTTCCACTTTAGAAACTCCTTCCAAACGGTCACAGGCGTCTTCGACATCACCACGGGTGGTCTGTGCGGCGGTATGGTTTATGCCGCACTGGATTATTTCAACAAGGGGCAGGCGGCACCGGCTCAAACCTATACCCCCGTCAACGGGACGCAGTTGCAGAGCTACATATATGCCCGTCACATGACGTCGCTTGAACGAGCCATGCCGAAGTGGGTCGAACTGCATGCCAATCCGTTGGGCGCCCGTAACGCTGAGTTCTTCAACTGGGGGCTTCAGGGTACTGGCGGCGGACGCCTTCAGGAGCTGCGGGCGGAAATAGACGCCGGACGCCCGGTCCCTCTGGGGCTTAAATCGCTGGATGCAGACCCCTCGAATGACCATGTCGTGCTGGCCATCGGCTACGATATGGGCCGCTATCGCGGCGACCTTGGGGCCAACAAGGAAGACCTGAAAATATTCATCTATGATCCCAATTCCGGCAATCGGAAGGTCGCGCTTTATCCCGTTCCATCTGAAGCGAAATACTGCATGGACAGCGCCAATGGTACCAAATGCTTCCGGACCTATTTTGTGATGAAAAATACCTGGACGCCTCAGACGCCCCCTGCCATCAGCGACCATCCCAAGGAACTGATCCTGACCCTCGGAACCGGTGGAGATGATCTGCGCGGCGGCAACGACAATCTGAGTGTCAGTCTGAATCTGAAAAACGGCACCCGCATTGAGGCGTCTAACGTCAATGTGGGGCAGAGGTGGATCGACCATTCCGATCAGACCGTCGGCGTAAGTTTGCCTGAGGGCCTTGCGCCGCAGGATATCCAGTCTGTGACGCTGAGAACCTCGTTTGGAGGCGGCATGGGCGGTGATAACTGGAACCTTGACACTTTGACCATGGTCTTTCGCGACAATGGCGTCAATCAGGCCCGATGCACCTTAAACGGGTCGCCGCTGACCCGCTTTACAGGCGATCGCAAGAGCGAAACCTACCCGTTTGCGTGCCGCTGAGCGGTTTGGAGGGGGAGACCACGAAAAGGAAGCGCCTCAGGCCCTATGCCTGGAGGCGCTTCTTGAGGTATCCTTCGATGTAGCCTTCTCGGCGTGGCCCACCTAACGCTGTAGCGTGCCCTCGCTCATGCCCTCAGGGCATGGCCCATCATAAACCCCTTCTGCCGTCGTTTTCATCTCGGGCATACCGGGTCGGGCCGGTTCAAAACGCATCTGAGTCACCTGCGTAAATCGGGTGTCGCCGTGGGGTGTGATGGTCTGAAGAATGTTCATCTGTCCGCCCCCGGCCTTACAACGGGCCTCCACGATGATTGAGCCTCCCCCCTGACGGGCGGTCACGCTGTCGCAGCCTTTTGAATGGCTGGTGAAACCTCCTGAAAACGCCTTGCCATAGTCCTTTCCGATGCAGACCTTGGCGTTCATCCCCATTGGTCCCTGCCCTGTCACGCTGATGGCCCAAAGGCCACTTTTGAGCAGGCTGCCCGGATTGACGGCGGCAGCGGTCCCCGGTGCGCTCTGGCTGTTCGCGGCCGTAGCCGTCTTTTTCTCACTGATCCCGGCCTCACCTTCGGAGGGTTTGCCGCAGGCGGCGATCGACGCCACAACCACACAAACGACCAGCCCCTTAATGGCTTGTTGCTTCATCTCAGTCTCCCAAAAAGCATTTGTTAGAAGTAAATAAAAACAAATGTTTGAACCAGGCGAGGCGCTCAGTCCTTGATCTAATCCACCGTCACAAAGTGCACACGCCAGCGTAAGGCTGCGGGTCCTTCTGGCCCTTCGAGAACGACGCGAGGCTCAGCACTTTGCAGTTCAATACCCAGCGCCGCGGTGACAACACCTTGTCGTTTGGGCAGGAATTCAAAACCCGTCAGCACACGCTTTTCAGACGCCTCCACAGACCCTATCTGCTGTGCCGGCACGGTCAGACTGCCGGCAGGCGTACCATCAACTGTTGCCTTACGGCGGAGGCGTTCGGACGGGACAAGCACATAACTGATCTCGGCCTCCCAGGGCTGCCCGTTTCGCAGCACCAGTTCGACATGGCGGCCGTCATCGGCAAGTGTCAGGGAAAATGCCCGCAGAGGCCCGGCGGCCCGTGGACTGCGAATGTCAAACCCCTGAAGTACCGCCACATAGCCCGCAGGCACATCTATGGCCCCTGACGCCCGCGACCGGCCCTTAAGCCGGATAACACGCCGTTCAAATGTACCGGCCCACCAGTGGGCCTGAGCGGTAAATCTGAAAGTCTGATCCCCCTGACGCAGGCTCAGCCTCGCAACGGAGGAATCCGCAGTCACGGCCAGATGAGACCATCCCGATGCCCCGGTCTGCGTCCTGAACACAAACCCCGAGAGGGCAGGCTGACTTGCCGGCCCCAGTGAAAGGGCGCGATGCACCTCGCCTTCAGCCCCTTCCGCGTTAACACCCACCGGTTCGGAGTACCCGGGGGCATAGGGCATGAGCACGGGCCTTTCAGGCTCAGCCATGACCGGCGACGCCATCAGTAATAGTCCGATCATACACAGGAGACGCTGTGAGATACTTGGAAACATAGGCCTTAACCGGCTCCGCGAGCGATATTGCGCACAACCCTACACCATATGCGTCCCCCCAGAACCGCATATACATGTGGTTGCCACCCGTTTACGCGCCTGCATTCCCTCTCGCGGTCTCAACCCGTCTCTGCCTCAGATCAGACGCAAGGTTAGCGCTTTTGCCACGGCCTGAGCGGCGCATTGTACCTCAAGCGCTCCGTATATTTTGCGGATGTGCCAGCGGACGGTATCCAGAGAGATGTTCAGCCCCTGCGCGGCCTCCTGATAGGACTGCCCCTCACTTAGCGCCCTGAGTATCTCTACCTGACGCGCACTCAGGGTCGCGGACGGCGGGTGGGCGACCGGCTGCGGTGAAAGCAGGCGGACAGCGTCAATAAGGGTTCGGGTAAGACCGGGGGAAAGGCCCGCGCCATGACGCGTCGCCTGAGAGATGTCCTGAAGCAAAGTCTCCGGGTCACTCCCTTTCAGCAGATAACCATCGGCTCCGCCGCTAACCGCTGCCATAACCTGAGCGGGTTCATCATAGACGGTCAGCATGAAAACGCAGGTCAGCGGCCACTGCGCCTTGACCGCCCTCAGGAGTTCGAGCCCGTTCATTCGGGGCATGTTCAGATCCATCAGGACGAGATCACACAGCGTCTCAGCACCGGGTGCCGACTTCGCCCAGCGCATAAACTGGTCGGCGTCGGCAAAGAGACTGATGCGCTCAAACAGATGAGCGGCCCGCATAAGCGTGCGCAGGCTTTCACGGAAAGCCGTGTCATCGTCCACGATGATCAGGTGACGCTCCTGTCCCAACCCTACCCCTCCTTCGTCTCTCTGCGGGTAGCGCGCCTAAGCATCACATTCGCCCTCTTCTTCAGAAAACCCACACCCGATAATACAGATTGAATGCCAGAACTTGATCCCCCCGCAATGGACGGCGGCGGAATACGCCCCGATTTAAACCTTGAGGGCGAAAAAAGCAGACGGATACGCGTTCCGCCCGGAGACCAGCTGTCTACATTAAGCCGGGCCCCCACAGCCTCGGCCCGCCGCTGCATATGCATCATGCCCGAGCCGAGTCCTTCCTCACCCATACCCTTTCCATTGTCCTCGACACACAGTTCCCACAGCCCCCCTTCCGTTTCAGGCCTGAGGCGAATGATCACTTCAGAAGCCTGAGCGTGTTTTTTGATGTTGGTGAGTGCCTCAATCAGGATCAGGAGAACCTGACGTCGCAGATGGGCAAAGAAATAGACGGCCTTCGCATCGGTGACGAGTTCAAGATGCACTCGCGGCGTTGGTGTCGGCATCAGACTGCGCGCCTGCGAGGCGACCTCCCATGCGAAGCGGTCGGCGTCCGCCGCCTGTACCGCCAAGGTCTGCCCCAGACTGCGCAGGCTCAGTCCGCTGCGGTGCGCCAGACTGGCGATCTGAGAGGTGAGGTTGTCGGTATCGCCCGTCTCCCGGCCATAGCGCGCCGCCGTGGCCAGCATGGCGATGCTGCTCAGGGAGGCCCCCAACTCATCGTGGAGATCCATAGCAATGCGGGTGCGCTGTCGTTCAAGCGCCAGCAGATGCCGCACACGCAGATAGTAGGCCCCCCATAGAAGCCCCACGCAGATGCCGGCATAACAGATCAGTGCCGGCAGGCTCTGGAACCACGGCGGCACCACCTTTACCTGCACCTCCGCTGGAGGCGTCCACTGAACGCCGTCTTGGGCGGCGGAAATCTGTAGCCGGTAGTCTCCCGGTCTGGGGCGCGTCCATTGGAGTCGCGTCTGGTGTCCCAGATCGGTCCAGCGCTGGTCCGGCCCGGACCGATACCGGTAGGTGACAAGATTGGCCTGTTTGTAAGACAGGGCCGTGAAGACAATCTCCATCACCCCATTCCGGGGATTCATCTGAAACTGTCTGCCGATCACGGCGCGCCCGTCGATGTTCACCTGAAGGATGCGCACGCCCTTAACCACCGGTTGGGCGGACCGCGCCGCCGCCGGGATGCGCCAAACGCCGTTATTGCCCGCAATCCATAAATCACCGCTCGCGACTTCGATCACGTCCTTGGCGCTGTTGCCAGCCAGTCCCTGCGCGGTGGCCGGGGCTTCCAGAGTCTGCCACCCTTCCTGGCAATTCCGACAGGGGGCGATACGCAGCAGCGTCCCCTTGCCGGAAATCCAGTACCCGCCCCTAGGACTCGGACGTATATGCAACAGCCCCTGTCCTGGGGTCCAGGTACTGCCCGCCAGATCGCGCCACTGGCCGTTGACCACCTCTGAGAGGCCCGACGGAGCCTTTTCCGGACGATCCGATTCCTTGATCACCCAAAGCCGCCCGTCCGGCAGTTCTGCGCCGTCGAAGACCCGCTCATAATCGCGCGGCTGAAAACACCGCTCATAAACCCGCGGCCGCGGACGCCACAGGCAGGTGGTAAAGCCATCTGACAACCAGAAGCCGCCTTCCTGCGAAGGCCACAGGGCCACAAACCCCACCCTTTTGCCAAATCCGCCGAGCGCAAGGCGATAGCCGGCGTTGCCTTCACGGACAAACAGACCTTCGCTTGCCGCCAACCACTGTGCGCCGCTCTCATCGGTATAGCACCCCCAGATTTCGGCGTCCGGTACCGGCTGACTGTAAGGGCCTCCCGGCTGTCCGCTTTCGCCCACATGCCAGACCAGACGGCCATCGCTGCACACGACGCCTTTTGCTCCCGGCAAACTCTCGGCCCGAAGGCTTCCCTCTATGCGCGAAAACCGGTTGGCACCATACTTCCAGGACGTCACCCAAACATCCTTCTGGCTGGCGAAAAGGCGATAGACATGGTTGACCTTCAGCCCCTGAGGCTCCTGCCAATTGGCGGTCTCCGGTTCCGGAAAGCGCAAGAGGCGCGTGAATGTTCCCAGCCAGAGACTGTTTTCCCGATCCACCAGAAGGGGACCGCCGCTGTTTATGCCTTCGCTTTGCTGCATCAGCCGCGTCCGGTTTTCAACGCTTACGGAGAAAAGATAGGTATCCGAAGACAGCCACAAGGTGCCATTGCGCATTACCCACGACAGAAAGCGTCCTTCCGGACGTTTGAGGTTGTGCACCCTGCCCTTTTCAATAAGCCAGAGATCGTCGCTGCCTTTGTCAGCCGAAACCCCCGCCACGAACAGGCTGTGCGCATCACGGCGTATGATGGCAGTCAGATGCCGCGCCTCTATCACTCTTTGCCCGCCGGTTCTGGTGATCAGATAAGCCCCTTCGCCGGTAATAACGCCCAGCTCATCGCTGGTATTCAGCGCGAAAACCCGGCGCGCTTTTTGCGAGCCATGCCAGGCGTCCGCCAGCGCCTGCCAGCCACTCTTTTCCCGAATCCAGATACTCCCGTCTCTGACAGCGACCAGCCTGCCCGCTGCGTCGAGAGTAAAGCTTGAGGCATAAAGGAAAGCCCCATCAGGCCCGGTTAAGGCTTTCGCCTGCCCGCTGCACATACGGTAGATGAGGAGCGCTCTTGTCCTGAAGAATACACAGCCATCCGGCGCGGTCTGCATATCCAGAATATAGCCGGGATTAAACCAGTGCTGAAACCTGACACCATCATAGCGGATCAGGCCGCTGTCGGCACCGATCCAGATAAAGCCGTCCCCGTCCTGCGCAAGGGCACTGACCTCGCCGTCATTTAGTCCCTGATCCTGTGTGAAGGACTCGAAAAAGGCAGCCTGAGCCAGCGCAACTGGCGGCCATAGGCAAAAGAGGGCGATAATTGCGTGCCTTATCAGCCTCACCATACCCTCCCCTGCACAGGCTGAGTTTCTATGCCAGTCTTGTGATCATAGCCAAATTAGCATCTGATACAGGGATTACGAACCCCAAACATTCGGTAATCGGTGCATCAGAGCCTTCACGACGTTTGGGTCTACCGACCCTCGCAGGTCATCAGACCGCGCTGGTGCAACTCTTCGCGCAGGAACGAGACCGGATGTGTTCCGAGAGTGAGGCCCAGGTGATTATAGTCTTCGACCACCCCGGCCCCGGCCCGTCATGGGTTTGAGAATTACTTGGGGTTCGGGCATTGCGGCTGCCTCCCCTACCTTCCTGCTCGCTCGCGGAATGACGCTTGCTGCAATCGGGACTTTTGGGCGACATAACTCCACCAAACGCCTACACTCCCCCCGATGATTTAAGCAGTTGTCGAATTTCCGTATCAGTCTACGCCATTGCGACGGTGGCGTGTAAGTGCCCAAAGGCGGATATTCCCGACAAAAACCTGCCAACGCCCGAAGCGGAAATGAGATTTGGCTTTAGACGAGGACGCAGAGCCTGTTACGATTGGTATAGACGTCGGTTAACCTCTGTTTTCGACAGTTGATCAGCGCCCCGCTTCAATCGCAACTTCAAAGCCACCGTTGGTTTGTTTGAAGGTCAACTCCCAGTCGTGCAACCGCGTAATCTGACGCGCCATGGCGAGGCCGAGACCGACACCCTCGGCCGGCACCTGACCGGCGACGGGCTGGCGCGCCTCTTCCCATCTGACAAAGGGCTTGATCAGCAGTTCGGCCTGTTTCGGGTGTATCCCCTCGCCCTGATCGCGCACCCCAAAGCGAAGCTACTCTTCGACGGTTACGGCAAAGACCGTCACCGGTGCTTGTCCATAGCGCAAGGCATTCTCGATGAGATTACACAGCAGACGCCGCACCGCTTCGCGACGCCCCGTGAGTATCTGTTCAGTGTCAGGCAGGCTGATCTCCACGCCTGCCTGTGCGTAGTCGGCAGCCACCGAACTTATCACGGCATTCAGCGATAAAGATTCGACCGCTTCCGCTTCAAATCCTCTGGCGAACACCAGAAACTGCGCCAGGATGCACTCAATAGTTTCCACCTGACGCTCAGCAGTAAGACGCAGGTCCGTATCCGCGATGGAGGCCATATCCAGCGTCAGCCGCAGCTTGGCGAGGGGCGTGCGCAAATCATGCGAAATCCCCGCCAGAACCAGCGCGCGATTATCCTCGATCTCGGTCAGGCGCTGAGTCATGCGGTTGAAGCTGCGGCTAAGCTCGGCGATCTCCACCAGGCCCTGCTCCTCAAGCATCTGCGGTTTCTCGCTGACATGAACCCACAGTTTACCCCTTGCATCTGTGCGCCAGTCGAGATGCGCGTAGCCTCGCCGAACGGATCGCGGAGTCTGTGAGCGCCATTTGGGGGTATCGCAAAATTGGAGTTTATCGCGTACCCCTAGAAATACCCCCAATTGGCCCGAATAACGGCGGACAAGAGCGGATCATCTCGGATGAGCACACCGATAACACAGCATATTTTAAGGGTTTTTCAACTTCGCCGGACGCTGAGCACGGACTCGAATAGTGAAATTAAGTATTTGAATTCAATTTATTAAAACGACAGATAAATTCTCCATACCCCCATTCGTACCCCCAAAATAAAATCTGCTCTGGGTACGAGTCCTTGTGCGGCAAGGTTTTGCGGGTTTCATCATGAGCCCCGAATTCGCAGTGTACCCCACTTTTCGGACTTTTTGAGAAAAAGCGCATTAAACCTCTAGCTATAGAATGCCAATTAAGTCGCCGATTTCTGTGATTATTCGAGTGGCAAGATCATTTGACTGTTTGGCGCCTCTACGGGGCCAGGCAGCGCCTGTAGACGCGAAACGCTCGCCCCTTCTGGTCCGACAGAGCATACGGCGGCACTAAGCGAAACGGGTTTCTCGCATTTCAAAAACGCCACTAATTCGTCCCTCAATATCAACCTGCGCCCGCCGATCTTTATGGACTTGAGCGATCCGTCAGCCATGCGCTCGTACAGGAATGACCGCCCCAAGCCGCTAGCCTTGACGGCCTCGTCAATGCGGTAGGCGAGCTTCTGCGTGTTTTGAGTAATTATTACCGTCATCTCGCGCCCTCCCTTTTGGTGGACTTCGACGCGCCGCGCTTTCTGGCCAGTGCCTCAAGTTCGTTTGTCAGTTCATCGTTAGGGTAAAGATGGTGTCCGGGTTTCATGGGCCTGTCCCTTTCGCTGGGGCTCAGAAGGATCAGCATGACAACCGGCGGGCTTCGAGTGCCGGGCATCAGGCGCGTCTCCTCCACAGAGTAAGCGCCATGATGCCATCGCTGAGGTGATGGCCTCATAGCCCCGTTGCCGTCTGCGGCTACCGTTTCGCCGCAGTTCGATCAGCGGAAAGCTTCGGGACCGAGGTTACCCCGTGGAATT
>NZ_JAIXSV010000052.1 GCF_027484505.1 Asticcacaulis sp. | reverse complement strand
CTTGACCGGCAGGCCGGCATCGGCCTCACGCAGAAACCCAATGATCTGCTCTTCGGTGTATCGCTTCTTCATCAGTCCGATCTCCGTCTCGGGTTGATCGGACTCTAGAACTACCTGCTGCGAATCTCAGGGAGCAGCGCAAGACTCAACGCTCCCGCAATGAAGAAGCGAATCTCCTCATTGAACGCTAGCACTCGCCCGTGCCAACTTTGGCCCAACAGTTCCTTAGAAAGCCAGCCCGAAAATGGTGTCGCGCCACAACTTGAAGCGGCCCGGCGATAAGCCCAGCAAGATATAACCCCGACCACCACTCCAACACAGCCAACGATCCCGAACGTTTGCCCGTTAAAGGGCTTACCCCCAAGAAAGCCCAGCCCAGTCCACGCTGAAATGAAGACCAAAGTGCTCAGCAGGCTCGGCGTATGAAAAGGCGCCGCAAATGAAAACTTCATATCCCTCACCGAAACGTTGCACACCCACCCAAGAAACGTAACCGGAAACCGCGGCCACCACCCAAGGAATCAGGAATCAATCCACGAACTTAGTAAGTTTACACCAACACCACCAACAACCAGGGAAACAACACCAGCCCAAAAGCCCGCTTGTAGTTTGCCGATTGCTGCGACATCCGATGAGATTTGATTGAACGATGCCAGACGATCAAACAACGTCGGCAAATCAAGCTGCACATATGCAAACGAGCATGCAAGCACAACCAACGAAATTGCCACAGCGAGATTAATCCAGCTCCTAGGGCTATTCCGCTGCCAAAAGGAGCAAGTCAACACACCGAGAAGTAAAACGCTGATCGCCTGTCCCGCTGGGATATTTTCCATTGACTTGTCTTCCACTCGAAAAATTCAACCTATCCACTCCGACCTGCCCACCGACCAAACCAAACGGCACCTATACAGGCGAAGGTGACCCCCGATATCTTGAGCACCAGCTCCGCACCAAAATCACCAGCTTGAATGTAAAGACCACCCATGGCCAATACCCACGCGATACAGGAAATCAAGATGGATCGCCGACAGCTTGCACGCGCCTGTAAACAAACGAGGACGAGCACACCGCCAAACATAGTAAAGAGGATGCGCTCCATTTCGGCGAAAAATCTGCTCTACATATCGGTTAATCAAGAACCGGGAATGGCTCCGCCATAGAAGGCACTGGTGAAACTGCGCGGGCCACTTCCATGACCTGCCCATTCACCAACTGCACAACTCGGCGTGCACCGGCAATCGTCTCCGGCCGATGAGCCACGATGAGCCGGGTCAATGCAAGCTGGCTCAACGCCGCTGTGACCGCGCGCTCGTTGCCGATATCGAGGTCACTCGTAGCCTCGTCCAGCGCAAGGACACAGGGTTGCTTGTAAAGCGCACGGGCAAGCAGCAGGCGCTGTTTCTGGCCGCCAGACAACCCTGAGCCGAGGTCGCCAACGAGTGTTTGATACCCCATCGGCATGCGACAGATGTCGTCGTGGAGTTGGGCCAAGCGGGCGCAGGCTTCGACCCGTGCTTGATCGAGGTGAACGTCGAAGAAGGCGATGTTGTCGGCAAGACTGCCGGTCAACAAAACGTCTTCCTGCATGACGGTGCCTATTTGACGTCGGTAGTTGGAGATGCCGAGTTGCCGGACTGGTTGACCGCCGTAGAACACGTCTCCCTCAATTGGCTTAAGTAAGCCCAGGGCGATCTTGAGCAGCGTCGTCTTGCCACATCCCGAAGCACCGACCACGGCCACGCTCTCACCGGCCTCAATCTTGAAGTTGGCGTCTTTGAGAATCCAGGGTTCGCCGTCACCATATCGGAAACTTACACCCTTGAGCTCGATACTTGGACTCAGGTGCGACAGATCGCTGGTGGGCACGTCGTCCTTTTCAGGCGGCTCCAAACAGATATCGGCCAAGCGCTCGGCATGCAGGCCAAGCATTTTCAAGTCAACGGCGTAGTTAATGAGAGCTGAAACGCGACCCGAGAATTGTCCCTTATAGCTAATGAAGGCGAACAGCATGCCAATGGTCATACCAGCACCAGAACTAGCACCGCCAGCCGTCATGCCATCCATGATGAGTTTGGCACCGAGCCATAGAACGAGGAGGTTTTCGACGCCGAAGACGAACGTGTTGGCTGTGCTGAACCACATGCTCATGCAAGCCGTTCGCACGTCACGATTCTGGACCCCGACGACAAGGTTTTGCCAACGGGCTCGCCGTTCTTCCTCCCTGCCAAAAAGCTTCAGCGGAGTAATGGCCCGGAGGGTCTCCAGAAAGTGTGTGTTTTCTTTGGCTGCGACGACTAAACGTTCGGCGGACGCATTCCGAAAGGGACTGTAAGAAGCCCAACGCAATATACCATAGAGTAGAACTGCTACAACGGTGACAGCAGCCAGCGTGGGCGCATAAATCAGCATCATGATGAGTGCTGCAGTAGCCATCATCCCGTCAAGCACAGCTTCAATGACTGCGGTAGTTAACGTATGCTGGATAGCACCGACAGAGCCGAATCGAGAAACTATATCGCCAAGATGTCGCTTTTCAAAGAAGGAAACTGGGAGGCGTAGCAAATGCGCAAACACGTTTCCGCTCCATTGCAGAGACATGACCTGCCCTATAAATATAACCATCCAGGATCGAGCCAAACCTATCGCTGTCTGAACGACAAGCAAAAGGCCAAATCCTAAAACTACGATTGTCAAAAGATCCCGGTCTCCAGCTGTTAGAACGTCGTCGACGACCATTTGCTGGAAGATTGGCGCAGCGATGGAAAATAGCTCTAAGACAACCGCGAGTGCAAAGACCTGAAATAGGGCCCGCCAAAGCCCTCGGACTTTTCCAGTTAAAGCGGAAAGGCTAATACGAGCAGCGGGAGCTTGCTTTTGAAATTCCGCCGCCGGTGTGAGTTCAAGGGCAATTCCAGTGAAGTGGCTCGAAAACTCTTTTAGCGAGAGGCGTCTTTTACCCACCGCTGGATCAATAACGGTCACATAACGGGAGCCAACTGATTGAAGTACAACGAAATGATTCATGTCCCAGTGAACAATACAGGGACACTTAAGATATGAGACTTCTTCTATTTCGAGCCCTAGTGGCCTACAAGTGAACCCCAGCCGCGAAGCATGTTCGACCAGCCCTCGGAGATTTACTCCTTTCCGACTGAGAGCGATCAATCTTCTCAAATCAAAAAGGTCTACGGATGCTCCGTGATGGCTCGCAATCATTGCCAAGCAGGCCAAACCACATTCTGCCGCCTCCGTCTGAAGCATTATTTTCACAATCACTACCGATTAATAAAACCCTGGCACAGCGCGTCTATTCCCGCCTTATCCGAAAAAAGCATCCATACTTTACCGTACAACTCCTTCTCGTCGGGAGCAATCAATTTCTCGCGGTACTCTTCATCGGGATAAAAGTAGCTTGTAACGCCTGAAAGACCAATTTGCTCCCACGCCTGCATCGTTGGAGCCCACAAAATATGCGCCCTTGGACATGATTTATCATCATCTTTACGACCAACACTATGCTTTAAATATTCGACTTGACGCCGTTCGAAATCGATATACGCTCGTTGGAGCTCAACAGAAAAGCCGTTCGTTTCGTACAGTCCTCGCCAATAGCCAGCAAGCTGACGCAGATAAACTTTGCCGTCATGCAAATCAATTTCCCTTGTGGATCCAATCGTAGTTAGCGACTGCTCCAATTCAGCATCTGTTTTCGCTGCAGGTGACCCGTGAATGGCGACGTAGCCGCCCGACAATATTTGCTTTGTCGTAGCGAAAAGGAAAATGGGATCCGCACAGGCAGAAACACAACGTTTCACGATGAGGTGCAGATGTCGCGCTTTTATGGCTAATGCAATCTCAAAGGCGGCCCCGTAGTCCCCGCCCCCTGAATCCATATAGAGAAGCTGGGGATTCGAGGAATCCAATAACTCAAGTATCTGCGTCTTTACACGGCGATTGATGTGACCCACAACGGAAATTGACCTGTCGGCAGAATTGAACTGAACAACACCATCGTCTGGAACATTTGGCGTTTCGTCTAATTGCCGTCTTGATAAAGATGCGTCATCAGTCGGGGGCACAACAACTACCTTGTTACAGGCAGCCAATAGGAAGGCTAACAGGAGCAGCCAAAATCGTTGCATATCGTAGCGTCCGGTCAAGGGGCGGCCACTCGGACCGCCCCTATCGCATAAGGCCTAGCCTAATTTATATTACTTGCGGCCAGCGGCTTTCCCTGCAGGAACGCTAATGCTGCCGGACACAGACCCGGAAATACTCGGAGAAGTATACGTTGTTGTACAAGTGATACTACTGGGTTGGCTGGCCGCTTGACTCGCTGCCGAAGGATAAGTGGAAACGCATGAGATTGACGAGCCGCCACTTGACGCAGAAATGCTTCCGGATACTCCGGGTCCGCTTTGAGAACTAGAAGCTGCGGAGCTGGGCCCAGAAGCTGAACCGGAATTTGACCCGCCGCCGCCGCCGCCGCCAAAAGCATCCTTCAATGCCTCCCATGCATCTTCAAGCCAACCACCGCCAGCTACCACTTCCATCTGTTGAACAGTCAAAATCTTCATGAATCTCTTTCATGTAAACAAATCCAGCAAAAGTGGGCCAGACAACCACATTCCGTCATTTTTTAAAAAATGAGCAAGAATCCTGCCTACTCAGCTGTTTCGCAATGCGCTTTCTCGACTTAAGCCTGAAATAGGTAACAGATTTATCTTTGGCAAAGAGGTTGTCTCGAAAATCGACGAGAACCAAATCCAGCGACCCATGAGGAACTAGAAAATCGACGATCCATAAGCTTTGCCCCTCCGACCATTCGTAGTCTTTAAGCCTGTAGTCAGGCTCGGTTAGCAGTCGCTTTTCCGTTCTGGGCGATAAATAGGCCCATACAACATATCCCACGCACTGGCCGAACCGATTGAAGTACAGTTTTATTTGATTTAGGGCAATTGGAGCCGACAAGTGCTCGATAAACGCCTTGATGCCCATAGAGCTATGCACGGCAGAGTAGCAAGCGAGCTTGCAACAATGCCCGATCTGCCCCTCGACAGTCAAAGCATCTGCTGGAAGAGGACCGTCTATGCTGCTCGTGCGATATCGAATCATGTCAGTCATTTGTCTTCAATGCGGTTAACGCTGTCGCAATGATTTTCTGAATTTCGGCAGAATACTCCTGCCGGCCACCCTCAAGCGAAGAAAAGCGATTGTCGAGGATATGGCGTTTCAGAAATGGAAGCTCTTGATTTCTTTGAATTGCTTTCGCATACGTACGCGCGCTCGGCTCTGGTGGTGAAAATCTTCCGCTCGCAGCTTCCACAATCAAGGCCGAATGCGACGATACTAGTTTCTCTGCTATTTCACGACAAACTCCAAGATCCACGTGCAACGCTTTGACCTTTTCACCCACCCCATCATCATTACTAAGTCGGACTAAAGCTGAGTTAAGATTACTTTCACCGAAACCCAGGCTTGAAGCATTCCGCATGACATCATCTTTGCGATTCCGCAGCACGTACTGAGTCTTGGCGGCGGCTTTCATCAAACCGATGCAACATTCGATAAAGGAGCTGTGCCTTCTGAGCAGCTTTTCACTTATGTGTGTTGAATTCAGACCCGCAAGACGAAAAAATTCTTTCGCCAGTGTTCGCTCCCATGCAAAACCAATTTCAGCCTTGATGCACTCAGATGTGGGAAAGTCTTCCGTGATCCCCAGGCCGGAAAATTCAACGATGTTTTCGTGAAACTTCAAAAGACTCCGAGTCAATATTTGACGTTGGTTCCATTGATCAATGCCAAAAGGCTCCGCAGCCTCACGCCGATAACCGGGGACGTAAGTCGTGGCTCCAAAGTCCAACAGCTTCCCATCTAAAGAAATATTGGAACACAATGGGGCGCCGTGAAACAATCTGCGGACGAATGCTGTTGCCAATTGACACGAGAGTCGACGCGACAGTTCAAGCAACCCATTTCCCAGTCGTTTCGCCGGACGATTTCCGGCCAATTGCAGCCGAAAAGTGGCATCGAATATTTCGGGCAAAAGCTTTAGCGCGTTTACGACTCTGGTGACGTCCAGATGCTGACCGCATTGGAACGCCGGCTCAAACAGAACATTGCGCATGAAATGAGCCGGGCGAAAACAGTTGCTCCTGATGAGAACAACACGAGTATCGGAAAGTGGGGCGCGCGAGTCTGCTCCAATTGCCACCGCACCGAGGATAGGAACTGCTCCGTAGGGCAAAATTTGCGAGCAAATTTCTGTCCATATAATCTCGCGAGCTGCTTCCACCGCATCAACGATGCCGTTAGAGTGCCAACGATCGTTCGGAATCTTTGGATTCGCTCTCCATAATGGAGTGATCCCTACTCCCTTCAGTTGGACCTTTTCATCGCCAGCGCAGCGCCCACTTCCTCCACAGTAGCCGACACCAAAGCCACCATACCGATCCGAATAGAGTTCCTTGCGGATACTCGCATCAAAGTGGCCATGGGAATCACCATTTCCAGGCAGGGCAAATGTTTCTTCATAGAGGAAATCCTCAGCAACACCCTCTCGACGCCAAATTACATGCATTTCCTTAGGTTTGGCGACAACCAAGGAAGCATAAGAGGTCATTGGCAGAGGTAAATTCGCTTTACGAAACATAGGATTTATGCTTGACATTGCTCGGCAGCAATTTTCTCGGCGCGCTCGAACGACGGAGCGGCGTATCCACCTGATTTTAGCCCATCAAATATATTCTTAGGACCGATTGAAATTCCGTTACCGCAATCTGAGTAAGCCAAACATTCAATATCGCAAAATTTTTTGCAAAGTTAATCTGCCATTCAGCTTCTAAAAGCTTGCATACTGATGCATCAAGATGGAAGACAATGAGTGCGTTGCCATCATTGCGATGCAGTTATCAGCAACCGTATCATCAATATTAATATGTTGGATATTCCATCCGCCTCTACTTGAAGCATGAGCCGGTTATAGTATGCAGATTCCACGCGTTGCACATTGGCGCCAGAACAGAGAACAGAGAACAGACACCGTGGCAGGTTTGTGGCTCCTCATAATCAATATCGTCTGTTTGGCGTCACAAGATCTATTTCATTTGTCGCGAAAAAACGGTGTCGCGATTGTCTACAAGTCATCGATTAATGGCGAGCACAGGCTCCAACAACCATTCCCAAATCTTTCTGCTGTCTTGTCTTACGTGCGCATCCAACCCCATGCCTGCGTTTAATTTGGATTGTTTGCCGTAGGTATTGACTGTCTGACTTGAAAGCTTGACAGTGATTCGGTAAAGAGGTTCGTTTGCTTGAGCAGCCGCGACGAGTGCTTGACTTTGTCCAGCCGGCAAATCCTGAGGTGCAATCGGGCTGGTGCTGATAGCAACCACCTCCCCCTTCGCCATACCAAATTTCTGATACGGGAATGCGGCATAGCGTAGATAGACCTCCTGCCCCAACTGCACGAAACCCGCGGTGCGACTCGGCGCGAACAGTTGCGCTTGCAGCTCTGAAAGCTTGCCGTTTGCCAACATCGGCACGAGGCTGGCGACGGTTTGCCCTGCCTGAACAGCTTGTCCGGTGCTGAGCGGCAACGCACTGATTCGGCCTGCTTGCGGCGCCGTCAAGGTCAAGCCATTGCGGCTGTCGTTCTCTGTGGCCTCTTGATCGAGTTGGGCAAGCGCTCTATCAAGTTGCGTCAAGGCGGTTTGAGCCTGCATGTCGGTCACCTCCATGTCCGCCTTGGCCGATTGCAGGTCGCGTTGCAACGCTTGAAGGCTGCGTTCCGCGTTGCGCACCCGGAGTTGCAGGTCAAGTAGTTCTTCCTGCTTCGTTTGCACCTGGGCCGAGGCCACGAAGCCGCTGTTGGCTAGTTCCTGCTGCCGTTCCAGGCTTCTCACTGCCAGCTGAGCCCGCAGCCGATTGGTTTCCAACTCACCTTGCCCTTGCCGCTCCTCGGCCTGGAGGCTTTGCAGACGCTGGGCAATGGAATCCAAGCGTTGCCTCAGGTTCTGCTCCGTGAGGCGCCGTTCTGTCATGAGGCTTGCTCGACGGGCCGTCAAGGCTTGAGCAGTCAGCGCCGCCGCGTCTCCTGAGGCAGTAATCCGCTCATTGCGCATTCGCGCAAGAGGCTGGCCCGCGGCGACCTCGTCGCCCTCCTTGATCAGCAGTTCCGAAATGACTCCCGGCTGCTGCGCACTGACGTGGATAAGGCCGGCTGCGGGCAGCAAGACCCCGTGGACTGTGCTTTTGCGCGTGATCTCGCCCCAGCACGCGAACGCAATCAGCGCTGCAGCCATCCCGACCGCCGCCGCCGTCACGACCGTGAAGCTCAATGGTCGACCGATACGGATGGTCCCCAGCCATTGCGCTTGGCGGGCTTCCATTACTTCGGATCGGAACAGGGGCTGGCTCAACGGCGAATCTCCAGAACGATTCGTGACACCGTTCACGAACCACGACCTGCAGATCACTCTACAACACCCACTCACGGGGTTGACAACATGACTATTAGTGAAATTTACCGACGAGCCCAAGGGCCAACAAGACACCACCCCCGCCATCTCAGGGCTTGGAAAACGTGCAGACTAGGGAGCACACCTAGGGCCTGAGCAACTTTGCGACGAAGCACTCGTTGCGGGGCGCGAGCGACCCAGCACCCAAGAATCAGCAGCTTCCCGCCGTCCTCAGGCGCGGCGCCTTAAAGATTGCTAAGGCGGTGCATCCAGGCCCAGTGTCTGGGCGCCGCTGTGACCTACTGGGCTGAGGAAATGCGATGCAAACCGGTGTCACAGTGCAGGCGCAGCTAAAGTGCTGATGCACAACAGAAAAGCACTGTGACAGCGTGCTGCAAGGCGTGTGACAAAAACTGTACAGAGGTATTCCAGCGGCGCAGCGACTGTCACGATTTTGTACTGCGACGCTATACGTTGTTGATTTACAAGGGTTTTTTCATGGCTACGATCAAATACGCTGATCTTGTTGAGTCGGTTGCGAGTGCTCTGCAATACATCAGCTACTACCACCCGGCCGACTACATCGCCCACCTGGCGCGGGCCTACGAGAGCGAGCAGAGCCCGGCCGCCAAGGACGCGATCGCGCAGATCCTGACCAACAGCCGCATGTG
>NZ_JAIXSV010000008.1 GCF_027484505.1 Asticcacaulis sp. | reverse complement strand
TGCTGATGTAATTGGCGTCAGACCCCGTCCCGATCCGCTCGGCTCTCAAATCAGCGATACTGTTCAGCGCAAACCCCAAAGGAGGCGCGTTATGGACTATTTCTGCGGACTGGACATATCCATCGACACCACGGCGGTCTGTGTCGTGGACGACAAAGGCACAGTTGTGCTGCAAACCTCGGTCGCCACCGATCCCGAAACCCTGTGGCGAACGCTCAAACCGTACTTGCCCAAACTCAAACGCGTAGGACATGAAGCCGGTGCCCTGTCGCCCTGGCTGCAGCCGGAACTGGTGGCGCGGGGTTTGCCCGCCATCTGCCTGGAGACCCATCATGTGCGCTCCGCTCTGAAGGCCCAGCGCAATAAAACCGATGCCACCGACGCGCTGGGCCTGGCCCATATCGTACGCACCGGTTGGTACAAGACCGCCTACATCAAGAGCGAGGCCTGCTACCGGGTACGTTTGCTTCTGATCCAGCGCCGCAACCTCAAGCGCAAGTTTCTCGACCTCGAAAACACCATCCGGCACTCGCTCAAGGCCTTCGGAATCCGTCTGGGAGACACCAGCCGGGGCCGCTTCGACGCCGCCGTGCGCGAGGCCGTCAAAGCCGACGAAATGACGTCCGAACTCATGGATTCTATGCTGACGGCACGCGCGGCACTCTGGAAGGAATATACCCGGCTGCATGCGCTGGTGGTGCGCTTCACGGCTCAGCAGGAGGTGTGCCGACGGTTTATGGAAATCCCCGGCGTGGGGCCTGTCGCCGCCCTGACTGTGCTGACCGCTATCGACGATCCGGAGCGCTTTCGACGTTCGCGCGACGTGGCCGCCTACTTCGGTCTGACCTCGAAACGATGGCAGTCAGGCACCTCGATTGATGTTCATGGGCGCATCTCCAAGGCCGGCGATCCTGATGCCCGGCGAGCGTTGTATGAGGCGGCCAATGTCCTGCTGACCCGCTACCGAGGGCAGGACAAGGTCAAGACCTGGGGCCAGGCCATCGCCAAACGACGGTGCCACCAGAAGGCCTGCGTGGCGGTGGCGCGCAAGCTGGCTGTCATCATGCACGCGCTCTGGTGCGATGGCACGTTCTACAACGGCAATCCCGCCGAACCGGCGTCGGAACGTGTCGAAAAAGCCCTGGCCAAGCGCCGCAAACACTTGGGTGCCCATGCCTGAACCAACCTGATTGTCCAACTTAACCCCTTGATCGAGATCCGCTGAGAGGCGGAAAAACGGATGCAGACCCTGAGCGACGGAACGTACGATATCTTGCCTGTGGCCCGTTCGGGACCACGCTTGAGTGCATGTAATGATACTCCGTTAGTCCGATATGCAGTTGTGCCGCGATCCGGTCCGGCCCGCCCACAGACGACCTTCGTCCCGGGCCTCCACGACCGCCGCAGAGCACGGAATAGTGCACGGCGCATCACGTTTAAACCCCGGACCTGGAACCTCGATCCCGGTGCCTGCGACCTGACAAAACCGCCCACGTCTGATAAAAGGAACTCGCCATGACGACGTCAAAATCCACGACCCCTCGCACAGATAACAGCCCGACCAAACGGCCGTCCGGGCAAGCGAAAGTGCGTGAAGGTGGCATTATACCGCCAATTAATAGCGCAAGATAAAAGCAATGCCTCCAAGTGAGGTCTAAGTGTTTGTCTGCACATCGGTAAATCGGGAGACTCGTGATTGCGCCATGAGGCTGTTTGGGTTTAAGTGCCTGAATTTACGCACTTAAACATGCCTCCATTGATTTTGCCGTGGGGAGGCAGGATAAAAAGGCGGAGAGGCTCCGGGGCTTAATCTTGTGTGATAGTCTATATTTTACAGATAGTTATGCGGAGCCGACGAGAGGTGCGCGTAGCACGTGGTGAGGCGCAAACTCGGTACCCCGTTGTACTGTATCGCTAATTTGTGAGGTTTGCGGGATTTAAGCGCTTTTTAGCGACGGCGGCGACGGTGTCCTGCAAGAGCTTTACGCGCTCGGCGAGCCAGTCGAGTTCTTCGCCGGTGACGGTGTAGTCGGCCGAGTGTCGGGCCTCGACATAGGCATGTGGCGGTAACCGTGACAGCAGAAAGCCGCCCCTGCCGATGGTTGGATCGGCAGGGGCGGCCATTTTATCAGAACACATCGTAAAAGACGTCGATGATACGGCCGGTGCGCAGATCGACCAGAACGATGTCGCTGCCGACGAAATAGTATTCGCAGCCATAGGGCTTGGGCGGCAGGAAATAGAAATCCGGGTCATAGACGCGATAGCTGTAGAAGTAGCGCGGCAGGTAGTCGCCATAGTCGTAGCGATAGCCGTAATACGCGCTCGGCACGCGGTAATAGCCGTAACGCGGGGCGAAATAGAAGCCTATGCGCACCCCTGTGTAGGAACGGAAATCGCGATGCGTGCGCCAGTTATAGGCGTGGCGCGACGACCAGCCGTTGCGGTCAGAGTCATGACCGTCCCAGCCGCCATTATAGCGGCTGTCATTATTGCGGCCCCGGTTGTCCCAGCCGCCACGGTCACGGTCATTGCGGTCATTACGGCCCCAATCGCGCTCATTACGATCATTGCGACCCGAGTTTCCGTCGCGATTGTCCCAGCCGCCCCGGTTTTCGTTACCGCGATTGCCGGTCCAGCCGCCGGGCGTGGTGTCGCGCCCGCCGTTCCAGCGCCCGTCATTGCCGGGCCGGGTTTCCGGACGCGTCTCTGGCCTGGTCTCAGGTCGCGTCTCAGGGCGGCTGTCATTACGGTCGGGGCGACCTTGCCAGCCGCCGGTATTGCCACCCGTATTGGCACCGGGGGTACGATCCGGGCGTCCGGCCGTATTGTCCTGACCCGGCTGACGGTTCCAGCCGCTGCCCGTATTGGTGTTGCGCGGGGTGTCACCGCGGTTCCAGCCACCGGCATTGCTGCCGCCATTGTCGCCGCGAGTGTCGTTACCGCCGCGCGGGCCGCGTTCGCCACCCCGGTCGCCTCCCCGATCACCCCCTCGGTCACCGCGTTCTGCACGCGGTTCGCTCACCTGCGGACGCGGCTGCGGCGCCGGCGGGGCCTCGCTGCGCTGATCCGGCTGGCGCTGCAGAAATGCCGTCGTACCGGCGTAAGCGGTGCCGGAAGTCAGAGGCAATGACGTAAAGGCGATGACCGCGCTCAGGGCTGTGGCGCTCAGTCTCAGGGATTTGGACGACCGGTGGGTCATGGTTTCCTCGATGGCGGCGATTTTTTGCCACCCTACGCATGGACGGAGACGCTTTTCTCCGATTGCTTTCACTATGCGCCGGTCTGGCTGAACTGAAACTGAACGAAACCGCGCAGGTATCGGTCAGTTGGCCCCGCTGACAGCGCCAAGCTGAGTCAGCCGCTTCATTGATTCTAAATTCAGATGTTAACGCTCCGTTCGGAGTGGAGGTTTGTAATTATACGGAAATTTATAAAATTTTATCAATTTAAACTCAAATATTTTGAAATAAGTAATAATAATTACTTTAATCGTTAACATAATAATTAATGTTAATTCAAATTTTACATAAAAAATTCACAGTAAATATCAGTGTTAACTTTAATTTCACTTGGCGGTGGAAAACTCAGCTTATCGACCACATGATTTCGGGGGCCGCGCAAAAGGCGCGGAGACGAAGATGACGAACGAGACCCTGCCTCTGCCGACACCGGATATGAACGGTGATGACCTGTTCAAGCTCGGCATGATGTATTCCACCGGTCAGAACGGTGCGCCCGTGGACCTGATTTCGGCGCACATGATGTTCAACCTCGCTTCGATGCGCGGTTCGATGGAAGCGACGCTTTACCGCCGCGAGCTGTCGAAGGAAATGGAACGCGAAGACGTCGCCGAAGCCCAAAAGGCGGCCCGCCGCTGGCTGGATCAGGGCCACACCCGCTACGCGGCCTAGAGCCTTCGTCGGCTCAGTTGAGCCGCCGAATGGCTCTAGATTTTTGTGTGATCGCGCAATTTTTCCGAAAAGTGGTATCCACTTTTTCGGATTGCGCTCTAATTCTGGCTGTAGAGCAGCCAGTTCATGATCCCTGCCGGGACAATATTGTTGATGTTCTGTTCGACCCACACGCCGGCCTTGGCGATACGGGTTTTCGGCACAAAAACGATGTCGTGACGGCGAAGTGCGACGGCCATTGAGGCCTTGCCATTCAGCGGGCTTTTGAGGTCGATCAGCCTTTGCATGATCGTCCCGTCCAGACCGCGACGCAGGATCAGCACCTGTTGCGACTTGGCGGCATTGGTAAAGCCGCCCGCCGCCAGCGCGGCCGACAGGGCGTCAAAATCGCCCGGCATTTCGACCCAGCCCGGATTGCGCACCTCGCCACCGACCAGCACGCGCGTATTGCCCGTATCGCCGGGGAAGACCGTCACTTCGGGATGGCGCAGATAGGGCCGGTACAGTTCGGTAATTTCCGTTTGTAAGTCCGGCACACTTTTATAGGCGGCCATGACCTGCCCGACGAGGGGCAGGGTGATACGGCCATCCTGACCGACCTGCGTCGTCCGACTGAGTTCCGGCGCACCCGGTACCTGAATCTCCAGCTTGTCCGCCGGATAGAACAGATAGGGCGGGTCTTCGTCCGTCCATTGCGAAAAGCGTATGGGGGTCGCTTCGGGGGCGCGCGCCGCCTGTGCCGCAGGGGCCGCCATCAGGGCGCTGAGGCCCATTCCGGTCAGTCCCAACATCAAGGCGCGTTTGCTGAGCATGGCGGCGTCCACAAAATTCAGTCCGTCTTAACCTTCGTTTAAAATGGGTAACGGTTGGTTAATGCCTCGGATAGAAACTCCCCACAGATAGATCGGAGGCGCAGCGTCCGAATCGTGTTTTTTCCTGGCATACAAAGAACCAGGTGATGTGAAGGGGTTTAGGGCTGAATGCGCGCGCAGGGCGTTTACAGCGAAGAGATGGACACCACAGGTAGCGAGCGCCGGGGTGCCCGCGCGCCCGTGCGGCGGCGCTACGCCTACGATGTCGATGACATGCTACGCCTTCTGCTGCGCGAATGGTGGCTGATGCTGCTGGTCTTTGCCATCATCTTTGGTGTCGGCGCCGGTTTTGCCATGACCCTGAAAAAGAGCTACACGGCCGATGCGTCGCTGCTGATGCAACTGGGGCAGGACTACGTTTATGTGCCTGCGGCCGGGGATGCGGCGCGCGGGGCCATCGCCACCATCGACGAGGTGGTGCAGTCGGAAGTCGAAATCCTCAACTCCGCCGAACTGAAGCACCGTGTCATCGAAAAGCTGGGCTACCACGCCATCGATCCGAGCTTCCCCAAGACCTTTGCGCCGCGCAACGAAACCGAACGCGCGCAGGCTGATACGCGGGCAATGAAGACGCTGAGCGGCCTGAAGACTGAAACCGCGCCTCAAAGCAATATCGTGCGCCTCAGCTTCACGCACAAGGACCCGCTGGCCGCCGCCCTGATCCTTAATACCTTTATCGACCTCTATCAGAGTTATCGCCATGAAGTGTTCATGGACGTCACCGCGCCCTTGCTGGAAAACCAGAAGGCGGCCTTTGACCGGCGTCTGCGTCAGGCGGATCAGACCTACGAAGACTTCCTGCTGCGTAATGGGGTGGGCGATTTTCAGGCGGCCAAGGCGACCTACACCAAGCTCTATGACACGGTGATGTCGGAAATCTATGTGGCCGATGCGGGTCTGGCCACGGCGCGGGCACGTCTGTCGGCCATTGCGGCGCGTCTGGGGCAGCAGGCCCCGGAAATGAGCACTGAGCGGCAACTGGACCTCAGCGTACCGTCGAAGATTTTGGCTCTGAAGCAGCAGCGTGCCGAGCTTCTGACGCGCTATACGCCCGCCGCCCCGGCGGTGCGCGACCTCGATGAACAGATCCGGGCGCTGGAGACGATGCAGGCGTCCGGGCGTGCCATCGGTGAGAAGGAACACCGCATCGGCGTTAATCCGGTCTATCAGCAACTCCTGACCGACAAGCTGACGCTGGAAGCGGAGATCGCCGCGACCTCTGGCCGCCGCACCCAGCTTCAGGCGCAGGCCGATCAGGTGACGCAAAAGCTTCAGTCGCTGGTCGGCATGGAGGCCGAATACAACAGTCTGGCGACCGAACGGAACGCCTTGCAGACCAATATCGCCACCTTTACCCAGCGGATTCAGGAAACCCAGGCTGCGCGCGAAATCGCCGAAAAGGCGCAGGACACGGTGCGTGTCGTCAACCGCGCCCGGCCGCCGGACAAGGCTAAGAGCCTGCAAAAGCCGGTCTTCATTCTGGCCTTCCTGTTCGGGGGCTTCACGGCCCTGTGTGCCGGGCTGGCGCGTGTCTTCCTGCGCAAGGGCTTCCTGAGCGCCGACATGGCTTCAAAGACGCTGGGCCTGCCGGTGCTGGCACAAGCCAAAGCCAAATAAAACCCGCACTAAACAGGGCTTTGTCAGAAAAGGGTCGCGTTCAACCCATAGGTTTCTGATCCAAAACGGCTTATGGTATCAGCAGACGCCTAAAGGCGCGATTCGCACACATTGCATATTGAGTTCTATGGTCGATCTGACGCGGGAAATGGCCGATCTGATGGCGGCGCTCAGGGGTGGTTCGCAGGCCGCCGAGAGCGGCCGTGGGCGCGCTCTCCTGTTCGTGTCGGCCTGTGGCGGGGAAGGCGTCTCGACCGTGGCGCGCGAATATGCGCGTTGCGAAGCGGCCTTTGCCAAGCGCCCGGTGTGGCTGGTCGATGCCGACCTGCGCCAGCAGACACAGCTTGAGTCCGTGCTGGACGAACCCGCCCGTTTCGGCCCGCCGGGGCCGGTATCCTCGGCCTCTCCTGATGGCTCGGTCTTCTTTGCCCTGTCGCCCAAGGCGCTGGACCCGCAGGGACAGCCTGTGCCCGATAGCCATTACCTGATCGCACGGCCTTTTCTGGACAAGCGGATGTGGGTGACACGCCTGCGCGACCACCTGCTGCTGCCGGGGCAGAAGGCGCGTTTGTTTGAGCAATCCTCCTACTGGCAGGCGCTGCGCACCCACGCTCAGGCCATCGTGGTTGATGCCCCGGCCTTTGACCGTTCGGATGCCGTGCTAAAACTGGCCCCGCTGATGGACGGGGTGGTGCTGGTGGTCAGCGAAGGCGAGGGCGAAATTGACGCCCGCGTGGCGCTGAAAACCGAGATCGAGCAAGTGGGCGGCCGTCTGCTGGGCATGGTCTATAACAAGAGCCGCACCGCCGCCTCGCCGGCGAGGCGCAAAGTCGCGCGCGGCTGATGGTCAGCGATATCCTCCGTGGCATCCGGGAGGACTGGGACGGGCAGTGGCTGTCTTTCGGTCTGGCGGTGTTTATCCTGTTCATGTTTTCGCAGGGCTGGGTGTCGCCCATCTTCGGCTATTCGACCGAACAGTCGCCCATGGCCGGAGCCATTATCCGCAACATCTACTACCCGGTTTACCTGTGTGCGCTGGCGCTTCTGGTCCTGACGTGGAAGTCGGTGCTGGCGGGCGTGATCCGCACGCCGCTGCTGGTCACCCTGATCCTGCTGTGCGCGGCGTCCTACCTGTGGTCGATTGACCCGTCGGCCACGCTGCGTCGCTTTGTGGCCTTCGCCATGACCTGTCTGGCCGGCTATGTCATCGCCGCGCGCTTTTCGTGGAGCAAGCTGATCGAGGTGATCGCGGTCACCTATCTGATCCTGATTGCCGGGTCGTTTGTCATGGCCATTGTGTTTCCGGACAAGGGACGCATGACCGAGCTGTTCGTCGGGGCGTGGCGCGGGGTCTTTGCCGAAAAGAACAATCTGGGGGCCGTAATGGATGTCGGCTTCCTGGCCTGTCTGGCGGCCGGGATTCAGGTGCCCAAACGCCGCTGGCTATGGTTCGCTGCGGCAGGTGGGGCGGCGTTTCTGGTGCTGATGTCTACCTCCAAGACCTCGTTGCTGGCGCTCATTCTGGGGGCCGGGATGATGGCCTTTGTCTGGCTGTCGCGGCGCGGGCCGCTTCTGGGGGTGTTCCTGACCTGGGTGGCGGTGTGTGTGCTGCTGGCGGTGGGCAGCTTTGTTATTCTGATGCCGGACCAGTTGTTTCACCTGCTGGGTAAGGATGCGACCCTGACCGGGCGCACCAATATCTGGGCCGGGATCGACTTCGTGATGCACAAACAGCCGGTCACCGGTTACGGCTATGGCGTCGTGTGGTCCACCGAAGGGGAGTGGACGCCGCTGCGCTGGATCACCGAGGTGGCGGGTTTCCGCGCCTATCACGCCCATTCGTGCTGGTACGAGGTGTGGCTGGCGCTGGGCTATGTCGGGCTGACTGTGTGGGCGCTGGTGTTTATTGAGACGTGGCTGAAGGCCTTTTATCGCACCTATCGCGGCGACGGAGGTTATTTCGCCCTGCCGTTTATCACCGTCTATTCACTGATGAGCCTGACCGAGAGCATCGCTATCGGCTGGAACGACATCCGCTGGTGTCTGATCGTGCTGATCGTCGTGAAGCTGGCTCTGCCGGGCGATGCGCCGGTGATTGCGGCCCCGGTTGCGCCTGTGCGGCCAAGACGCGGGCTGTACGATTAAGATCTCCACACATCACAAACCGGGTGTCTTTGTGTGGTTTCCAAAACTGAGCACCAACCCAAAGGATGCCTCCGTGGAACGCCTTAACCGCCCGCGCGGCGGGTGCCTTCGGCGTAGGTGACGACCTCAAAGCCGAGCGTCTGTGCGGAGGTGGCCAGCGTTTCCAGAGTCTCCGGCGTGCAGCCCCAAGGCGACGGATTTTCACGCACATCGTGGGTATAGAGGACCAGCCAGCTTTGCGGCGTTTTGAGCGCCTGCGCCATCCACTCCAGCGCCAGCCGCTCACCGGCGTCCCCTTCGATGCCGATGGCGGGGGCCTGATTGAGGTCGCTGCCGGAGCGGATCAGGCCGTGGTGCAGGGCGCGCGAGGAGCGATAACGGTCGCCCAGCACCGCCTTGGCCTGTGGTGACACATCGCCATAGGGATAGGCAAAGGTGGTTGAAGTGGGCACGCCAAGCGATTGAATAAGCTTTTGATTTTCGTCCACGCTTAACGCAATGTCAGCCCCCTTCGCCTGACCGCAGTCGATGTGCATCAGGGTGTGGCAGGCGATCTCATGGCCGCGCGCATTCAGGGCGGCGATCTGGGCGGCGGTGGCGTAGGGGCCGAAATGGCTGTCCTGCCCCATCAGGCCGGCGGAGATGAAGTAGGTGGCGCGATAGCCGTGGCGTTCCAGTATGCCCGCCCCGGCTATGGCCGCCGACTGCGGGGCATCATCAAACGAAAAGGTCAGCAGCGGTTTCGTCAGCCCTTTCAACTGCGCCGGCTTGCGGAACAGCAGCTTCGAGGCGCGGCGGCGCAGCTTGCCATACAGCGAACGATCGGCGGCATAGGCTTCGGCATAGCTCATCAGACGACCTCAGAATAAAGGGCAGCGCGGTACAGGCGCAGGCCAAAGGCGCGGGCCTTCAGCGGCAGGGCTTCGCTACGTATCACACCGCGCAAAGTGGCGCGCAGGGCCCCGCGTAAAGGCAGCTTGCGGATCAGGCGCGCTGCGCGGTAGCTGGCATAGGTGGCGACGACCTGCGGGTGTTTGTCAACGACGCGGGCGAAGTTGCCGACCGATTGTTCGTATTTTCGCATCAGCGTCTCCGCCGTGTCGAGCCCCAGATGGGTGGCGGGGTTGTCGATGTGCTGCACGCCAAACTGTTGCGCCACGCGCATGGCCCATTCGACGTCCTCCCAGCCCCAGCCGGTGAAGCGGTTGTCGAAATCCTGCGCCGCAAAGACGTCGCGGCGGATCAGCAGGTTGGAGGTGAAGACGTATTTTTCCGGCATCAGGGCGCGGGTCGCCGCATCGAGGCAGTCGCTTTTGGCCGCCATCATGCGGTGGATAGCAAAGCGTTTGTCCATCGGGGCCTGAAGCAGCGAAAAGCCGCCAAACACCACGGCAGGATTGTCGTCCATCACCTCAAGCCAGCGCGTCAGGAAGTCCGGCGCATCGGGCAGCATGTCGGAATCGAGGCACAGGAAATAGTCGCCGCGCGCCGCCTGCGTCAGGCGGTTGCGCCCGCGGGCCCGGCCTTCATTGTGCGTCAGGCTGAGGAAGGTGACGGGCAGGACGATTTCATCAATCGTTGACATCACCTCCTGCGTCAACTCGGCCTGCCCGGACCCGTCATCGAGCAGAACGATCTCCACCCCCGGCGTCGGCGTCAGGGCGCGCAGCAGGGTGGCCGGGCTTTCCTTATAGAAGGGGATCAGCACCGACAGGCGCGGCGGCGAGGCGGCTTCAAAAGCGGCATTGGTGACGACGGTAGCGGTCATGCGACTGACCCTAACCCAAAGCGTTTAAGGAAGCGTTGGCTGTGGGCGCGGACATTGTTGAGGTTCAGGGCCAGAGCCAGCACGGCATAGACCACGACGCCGGTTACGCCTTTCAACACCAGTTCCCCTATCCCGCCAAAGGCCGGGATCAGTCGCACGCACAGGACCATCACCGCGGTGGCGGCGGCGGTCAGCATCAGGTCACGCCACGGCACGGGCAGGGCGATGGCGCGGTGTCCCAGAACCCACGAGCCGATCAGCCCGATGCCAAAGCTCAAAGCCGTCGCCAGACCGGCCCCCCACAGGCCATAGAGCGGGATCAGCCACAGGTTCAGCCCGACATTGGCGATGGCGGGAATGGCCATGGCCACGGTCAAAAGTTTCGTCTTCTTCGACAGGGTAAAGGCCTGAAGGAAATAATAGGTGTTAAAGCCCGACAGCAGGGCACCGACGCTGATCAGGGCGGTGACGCTGAGGGCCTGTTCGCGCAGCCCTTCGCCAATCAACAGTTGAGCCAGCGGGGCTTCGACGGCGATCAGCCCGCCGACCGCCGGAAACAGAACCAGCGCCATGACGCGGAACTGATCACGGGCGTGGGCTTTCAGGGCGTCGGGACCGCCGCTTTCCAGCGCGTGGACCAGCGCCGGGCCACCGGCCGCGCCAAACCACAAAAACAGCACGTCGAGGATGCGCGAGGCGAGGCTATAGCCCGCGTGATAGGCCCCGGCCTCGGCTTCGGACAGGAACCCGGCGATCAGAAACCGGTCCACCGTATAGAGCGCCAGGGTGAGGATCAGGCTGGCCGAGACGGGGAGGCCGTAATGGGCATACTGCCGGGCGCGGGCGGCATCGAAGTGCCCCTTGCGCGCGCGACCCCAGTCTTCGCGGGCGACAAACGGCAGACAGGCGGCCGCCACGATCCCGGCGGCCAGCAGCGGCGCGCCGCCGCCTAAACCGGCCCAAGCCAGCAGCGCGCCCAGACCAAACCCACCGGCGGTCTGGATCATATCCAGAGTCGAGGCGGTGCCGACGCGCCCTTCGGAGCGGCGTTGTTCCTGCACCATCTTGATCAGGCTGCGGAAGACGACGACGCCCAGCCCGCAGCCGATGGCCAGCTTGAGCGCCTGCGTGTGCGCGTCCGGCGCGGGCCACAGCCACAGACCGGCGGCGCAGACGACCGCAAACACCACGCTTACCCCCGCAAACAGGCGGTAAAGCGTGCCATAGAGTGCCGGGGCTTCGGAGTTTTCGCGCGATTCCGACGGATAGAAGCGCGCCATGGCCGCTTCGATCCACGTAAAGCACAGGGTCTGGGCCAGACTCGATACGCCAAAGGCCAGCGCGTAGCGGCCATAGTCATCGGGCGACAGAAGGCGCGTAAAGGTGATCAGGGTGGCAAACCCGATCAGCCCCTGCAACACATTGGCGGGAAGGTATCCCCACAGGCCTTTCCAGAACATCGGCCTTACCGGACGGCGTGGCGGTCGCCAAGGATGCAGGGCACCGTCATGGCCATGATGTACAGGTCGAACCAGAAGGACTGGCGTTCGATATAGTCGATATCCAGTTGCACGCGGCGGCGCACGTCTTCGGCGTTTTCCAGCGCGCCGCGCGAGCCCTTGATGGCGGCCCAGCCGGTCATGCCAGGTTTTATGCGGTGTCGCCAGGCGTATTCCGCCACCAGCTTAGCCGAATCGGCGTCGCCGGTCTTCATGCCGATGGCGTGCGGGCGCGGCCCGACCAGTGACATATCGCCCCGCAAAACGTTGAACAGTTGCGGCAGCTCATCGAGGCTGGTCTTGCGGATAAAGCGCCCGACGCGGGTAACGCGGTCGTCGTCGCGTGACACCTGACGCGCGGCGGTCGGGTCAGCGGCTTCGGTGCGCATGGAGCGGAACTTCCATACATTGATGACTTCGTTGTTCATGCCGTGGCGGCGCTGACGGAAGAAGACGGGGCCGGGGCTGTCCAGCTTGATCAGCACGGCGACCACCACCATCACCGGGGTGAATATCAGCAGCGCCAGGGTGCCGATCACGACGTCCTGAAGCCGTTTGTGCAGGGTGCGGTGGGCGTCAGACGGCCCGACGCCGTTGGTGCTCAGGCTTTGTTCCGCCAGACGGTCCAGAGCGGTTTTGCGTCCGGCCTCGCTATCGACATCGACCAGCAGCGACACGGCATTGGGCAAGAGGCTCAGGCGACGGATCAGGCCTTCGACGCGGGCGCGCGCCGACGGATCGACAGCGACGACCACTCGATCGACAAAAGGCGTAATCTTGTGCGACAAAAGCGCTTCGGTATCGCCCAGTACCGGCACGCCGCAGACGTCTCCGGGGGCACGCGACAGGCGGTCGTCGAAAATGCCCAGAATATTGACGTCGCGCCGTTCCAGCGCCGCTTCGATGAGGATTTTGGCGTCGCGCGTGGCGCCGACAATGACGATATTGGGCGTCAATAAGCCTTTGCGCCGCCAGCGGGCCACCAGCCCAAATGACGCGCCGTGCAGCGCCCACAGACCCAGCCACACCCCAACGGCCCACAGACCAAAGACAGAGATCAGCAGATCGGCCCGACCGCTGAGGCCCGCCGTCCCAAAGCCGGCGATCAGGCTGAGCGTCACGGCGGCCAGCACGCGCAGCAGGTGCCCGCTCAGGCGCTCCTGACGACGATAGACGTAGAGATCGAAGCTCTTGAGGCTCCAGCACAGGCTGACGGCGGCGACCAGCAGCGGCAGTATGTCGGCGGCCAGCGCCCCTTGCCAGCCCTGCGATGACAGGCCCTGCGCCACAAACAGGCTGAGGCCCGCGATCAGCAGCAGGTCGCTGAAACGGAAGAGGTAGGCATAGGCCTCATTGGCGCGGCGCTCACGCAGCGGCACCAGACGCTCAGGGCGAAACGGCCCGCGACGATGATCCGCCGGGGCTTCGGCTGTGCGGCCCTGGCTCAAACCCTGAACGCGCAAGGCCTTCTCGCCCGTCACCCGGTCAGGGGCGGCGGGGGGCATAAGCGTTTCGGCGGGGGTGCCTGTGCGTGCGTCTGTCATGACCGGTTTGGGGTGTCCGTTGGGGATCATCTGAGGCGGTTTCGCCGACACCCTGCCACACGGCGTTTAGATAACCGTTAACGCAAGCCCTTTTTCCATAAGGCAAATCGTGATTTTCGCCCCACGCGACGATGTTCACACTTTTCCGGAGTGGGGCTTGGATTGCCCGTTGCCATTTGGGACAAGTCAGGCTAAGTGAACCCTTAGTGCGGAGACGTGGCCGAGAGGCTGAAGGCACTCGTTTGCTAAATGAGCGTACCCCTAAAAGGGTACCATGGGTTCGAATCCCATCGTCTCCGCCATTCGCTCTCATAAAATGTTGTATTTGCTGATAATTTTTCTCGCAAAGCCTATGCGACCCCAGCATTCACCCCAGCGGTTTGCGCGGATATGGGTGGATTTCGCCGGACGTATTTGAAGCATGCTGTAGTTTTTAGGTAACACCTCAGGTCTGAACCTTACCACGTTAGTCTTCCTTGTCCGGCAATTCAGATATGGTTGGAAGGTAGCGGCAGTGGCCGCTGATGCTACGAGAGGTTCCTTATCCTCGCGGGCCGGTGTGCATGGGTTCTAGGCCGTAGACTCATAACGCTTTGATCCAGATGCGAGAGGCTACAATCTTGACAGCGGCAAGGAAGTTAAGGGGATTTTTGTCGTATCGTGTGGCAATTCCCCTGAACTGCTTGAG
>NZ_JAIXSV010000215.1 GCF_027484505.1 Asticcacaulis sp. | reverse complement strand
TGGATCAGGCCGACGCCGCTGCTGGCACCGATCTGATCACTGGCGGCACGGAGGTTGATGATGATCAGAAACAACGAACCGGCGATCATGGAATAGCGGGGGCTGTTCAGCGAGCTATTCTCCAGACTCATGAAAAAGGTCAGAAACGACACCATCACCGCCACATAGACAGGCATGGCCAGCAGGACAAATGACAGCATTTCCTTTCTGGCCATTGTGATTTCCATGATCAGACCTGGATAGGGGTCCGGACACGAAAGTGATCATATTGTCCGGTTCGCGCGAACGTAGGGCGAACAGCGGCTTTCAGCCACTCGTTTCGGTGTCGGCAACCTTGTCCATGGCTGCGTAGAGGGCGGTTTTCCCAACCTTGACCCTGGCCGCCGCTTCCCTGACCGTCAGGCCCTGGGCGATAAGGGTCTTTGCTCGCCGCAACTTGTCGTCCGTGACCACGGGCTTGCGGCCACCACGTCGCCCACGGGCGATGGCAGCATCCAGGCCTGCGCGGGTCCGTTCCCGGATCAGATCTCGTTCGAACTGTCCCAACGCCCCGAAAATATGGAAGATCAGGCGTCCACCTGGCGTGGTGGTGTCGATGGCTTCCGTCAAAGACCGGAAGCCGATGCCCCGTTCTTCCAGTGTTGTGACGGTTTCGATCAGATGCGGGAGAGAACGACCGAGCCTGTCCAGCTTCCAGACTACGAGAACGTCGCCTTCCCGCAGAAAGGCCAAGGCCGTCGTCAGGCCGGGCCGGTCGGTCCTGGCACCAGAGGCCTTGTCCTCGAAGACCCGGGTGCAACCGGCCTTGGTCAGAGCGTCAAGCTGGAGGGCGAGCTCCTGTTCACAGGTCGAGACGCGCGCATACCCGATTTCGACCATCGCCGTCCGCCATTTGTACGTAAACTTGTCCGTTAATCTATTTGTCCGGAAAGTCATTGTAAAGGCCAATAGACGGACAGTTTGGGAGGTGACCGTCAAAGGGCCGTTTGACGGTCACCCGGCTTATCTTGATGTGGCCTCCTCCAACATGGCCATCACCCAATAACGCTGACGATGTGCAGGGCGAAGCCAGCGGCTGCACAAACCCCAAGAAGTTTGGCCATGCCGACTTTGAACTTGAAGGCGGCGACGATGGCGCCTGCAGACAGGACCAGCGCCGCCACGTCCAGACTTCCCCAGACGGGCCAATCGACCTGAATTGGACCAAGGGACAATGGCCGCAGTTCCTGAAACACAGTGTGCAGCGCGAACCAGATTGCCAGATTGAGGATCACACCCACGACGGCTGCAGTCACGGCGGCCAGAGCGCTGGTCACCGCACGATTGCCCCGCAGGGCCTCGATCCAGAGTGCCCCAGGACTATCCAGAGGAAGCAGGGCATGAAGGTAACCCAGGTGGTGAGGATGGCTGCCAGGGTGCCGGCAACATAAAGGTTGAGGGAACCTGGGTTGCGGAAGGCACCCATGAAGCCCACGAACTCCACTACCATGATCAATGGTCCTGGGGTCGTCTCCGCCATTCCCAGCCCGTCCAACATCTCTCCTGGCCTCAACCAACCGAAAGTGTCGACTGGCTGTTGTGCGACATAGGCCGGGACGCATAGGCCCCGCCGAACGTTACGACGGCCATCTGACTGAAGAAGATGGCGATGCGGCTGAAGGTGTTGTCCGGGCCAAGGACCAGCAAAAGGGCGGCAACAGGGGGTCACGACATAGAAGGGGCGAAAAGCCACGCCGCCATTATCAACCAAAGACAGCCACGGCTGATCTAACATCGATGCCGCCGGCTTTTGTCCGTCGGATCTGACGTCCGACAGCCATGACGAAAACAGCCGGCAACTGGCGTACGGGCGGCACCCGGTCCCAGAGGGTTTGCAGGATCGTCCTTCCTTTCCGGGCTCTACGAATCTTTTGACCGGCAGCAATACGCTGTGACCAGCGAAAGCCGATCTCATGGAAATAGAGGTCGGCATGCTGGGGACTGATGTGATGGAAGACGCCGGCGATGGTCTGGCGGACCCGGTTGTTGAAGCCCTTAGCGACATTGGCATGGATGGTGCCACGGGCATATTCCTTGCGGGCATGGCACACGGTGTCGTGACAGGCGAAGCCGGTGCCGGCCGCCACGAAGGCCGTCCATTCATCGCTCATCAGATGAGCCTGCGGTGTCACACTCACTTCCAGCACCCGTTCGGTCTCGTTCAACGACAGGTCGGCAACAACACAGGCCCTGGCCTCACCAGCCGGTGTTCCCGGTTCCGATCCGGCTGGGCTCTGGACAACGACCATGGCCGGGGTCTTGGTCGTACGCGGCTGTCCCTTGCGGCCCCGACCGGTGGGGGGCTTGTCGGGATCGGACCGGGGAGCACCGCCGAAATACATTTCGTCGATTTCGATGACGCCGCCCTGCGTGCGATCGCGGGCCACCAGCAGGCGCAGCACATGCCCCATCCGCCATGCCGTCGGCTGGCTCACCCCGATGATTTCGGCCAGCCGGATCGAGGAGACGCCCTTGTCGGATTGCAGGATGAACCACAGGGCCAGCAGCCAGGTGCGCAACGGCAGCTTGGTCGCATGCAGCGAAGCTCAGCGGACATCCCCCCAGTCACTGCAAGAACACCGTACGGAAATCCATAGAAAACAACACTCAAGCTGTCTTTGGTTGATAGTGGCGCGGTAATAAAACTCACTTCCCTGTCGGCACCCCGGAGCGACATGCGGGGTCCGGTCATCCCCCTGCCGCCAACTCCCGCTCCAGCGCCGCCATGGCATGTTCCAGCACCTCGCCCAGCACCCAACCTTCCCGGTCGGCGATGGCCAGGAAAGTGTCGATCGTCTCCTGCCGGGCGCGGATATTGAACTGCAC
>NZ_JAIXSV010000154.1 GCF_027484505.1 Asticcacaulis sp. | reverse complement strand
TGGATCACCGGCACCGTGTTGTGTGTCGATGGTGGCTTCACGGCCTGATCGGGGGAGGGGGCGCACATGCATCTGTGGGTGCGTACCGAAGCCTCTGCACAGATTGGCCTTGGCCACTTTATGCGCTGTTTCGCCGTGGCAGAAGCCGCGCGTCATCGGGGTATAGCCGTGACCTTTCTGCTCAACGAGGCCTCTGAGGCCATCCATTCGCGTCTGGCGCAGATCGGGGCCGGTTGCCGGCGGCTGGAGACGGTGATCGGCAGCCCGCAAGACGCTGCGGCCATCCGTGCCAGCGTACCTACCGGCGAATTGCTGCTGGTCGATTCCTACGCGGTGGCGACTGATTTTTACGCTGATCTGTGTGCGGATTATCGGTTGGCCGCCTTTGATGATCTGGCGCAGGTACGGCCGCTGAACGTTCATCTGGTGATCAATGCCGCCGCTTCGGCATCGCCTGAGATGTATGCCGAAATCACGCCGGATGCGCATCTGTGTCTGGGTCCCGACTATGCACCCATCCGTCACGAATTTCGGCGCACCTATCCCCCATCAGGCCGCACGCACATCAGCGTCCTGTTCGGCGGGTCTGACCCCAAAGGCTTTACGGCCCTGTGCGCCGAAGCCCTGCTTGAGGTCGCGCCGCGCTATGATATCCGCCTGATCGTCGGCCCGGCCAATAGCGATGTCGATGCCCTGCGTCGCCTGTGTGCGACCCATGCGGCTTTGAAACTCTATCTGTCGCCCGACAATGTGGCCGAGGTCCTGAGTGGGGCGTCTCTGGTCGTGACCGCCGCCGGCGGCAGTGTCGGTGAAGTTGCCGCCATGGGCTTACCCGCACTGGTCATGGTGGTGGTCGATAATCAGGCGGCGCTGCTGAACGCCTCACCCTATCCGGTGATGGACGCACGCGACGGCTGGCCTGAGGGTTTTAATGAGAAGGTAAAGACCCTTCTGTCTGATGTGCTCGGCCGTGTGACCGTGGCGGCCAGGGCCCACGCTCTGGTCGATGGGCGCGGCGCGGAACGTATAGTGGAGGCCATGACCCGTGTATGAGTTTTTAAGCTACAGGCCGGTGCAACCGGATGATGCCAGGCTGCTGTTGGATTGGCGCACATCGGCGCGCATCACGCAATTTATGCTGACCGATGTGCCCTATGATATTGAGCGCCAGCGGGGCTGGATCGAACGCTGCGCCAGCCGTGACGACTATCATCACCGCATTATCTGCATCGAAGGCCGCGATGTCGGCTATACCTCGATCACCGTGACCGACCGGGTGAATGGCATAGGCGAGGTGGGGGCCTATGTGGGGGATGAGGCGGTGTCACCGGCCCTGTCGGCGTTTAATTTTATCGGCACGCTGAACCACGCCTTTTGCACATTGGGGCTGCATAAGCTGGTCAATCATATCGTCCACTGGAACGACCGCGTGGTTCGATCTCAGGTGTTCAACGGCTATCGCCATGTTGGCGTGCTGAAAAATCACGTCCTCAAAAACGGGGCGCGCCACGACCTGCATATCTTCGAGCAGGAGGCGGCGGAATGGCGCGCCTTCCGCAAAAAATTCCCCGACACCCGCGACTGGGACGGCAACAAGACAGAGTAGTCTCAGATCATTATGATTTCTGGTAGAAATATAATGATCTAGATTTTTGTTTAGCCCCTTGCCGGGCCGTGGCTTTGCCACCTTGGCCGCCGCCTCAATGGCGGCTTGAGCGGTATGATTCCATCAGGAAGCATACCGCTCTAAAGTGCAAGATTCAGGCGGTAGAGGCGGTTGGCATTGCCGGCGAACATGGCCTTGCGCTCAGCCTCGGAGAAGTCACCGGTCACCGCGTCAAACGACTCCATGATGGTCTTATAGTCCGAGAACAGCTTGTCGGTCGGCACGTCAGACGCAAACATCACGCGATCCGTGCCGAAGATGTCGATGACCGTCAGCACCAGTGGACGGATGGTCTCGGTCGTCCAGTGGCGGTTGGCAAAACCCATGCCGGAAATCTTCACCGAGACATTCGGCTGCGCGGCCAGCGCCCTCAGACCCGTTTCCCAGCGGCTCAGATAACCCTCGCCGTCATTGACCGGCATACCGGCATGATTGAGCATGACGGGGATGTCGGGGTGCTTTGCCGCCAGCGCCGCGGATGCCGCCATCTGGTTTTCGTAGATTTGCAGGTCGAAGGACAGGCCGTATCTGGCCAAAAGCGCATAGCCGGCCTGCCACTGCGGGTCTTCCAGCAAATTGGCGGGCGTATAGCTGAAATAGGGGTTGGAGTGCCAGTTGAGGATGTGGCGGATGCCGCGCACGGCGGAATGCTGCGTATGGGCCTCCAGCAGGGCTTCGACCTTCGGATCGTTCAGTCCGGCAAAGGCGACAATCGCGGTGGGCAGACCGGTCTGTTCATGCAGCTTTTGCAGCCACTGCGTCTCGGCCAAAGCATCGTCCGGATGCGCGCCCGCGTCGATATGCACGGTGCCGCGCACGTCGAACCCCGTGGCGTCAGCCTGATAATGCGAGGGGAGGTAGGTCGAGGCGATGGCCTCGGTCGAGCCATTGACTCCGGTATCGTCGAACGGCGCGCTCAGCCAGCCGTAACGCAGGTGGTCGAGGTCCCACAGGTGGATATGGGCATCGATAAAAGGCAGTTTTGTCATGTTTCCTCCGAGCAAACCGCTCTGGAGGTCTGCAAAGCCTCATCCGTCTGCGATACGCGGCTCACGTACTCAACGACGCTGCGCTGCGTGTCTCGCCGGCTAAGTCTTTTCGACTCACCATAGCGATTTGCGTGCTTTGTTATGCGAGAACGGCGGCACTGTCAGGCGCCGCCGCTTTTTTATTAGTAGGTCGTGCGACCACCCGACGTGTCAAACACCGAAGCGGTGGTGAAAGAGCACTCTTCCGAGGCCATGAAGCACACCATGGCGGCCGATTCATCGACAATGCCCAGACGCCCCATCGGGATTTTCGAGCGCATATAATCGACCTGGCTTTGCGGCAGTTGCGCCAGAATGGGTGACTCAAACGTGGCCGGGGTGAGGGCATTGACGATGACGCCCTTGGTGGCCAGTTCCTTGCCCAGCGACTTGGTGAAGCCGATCACGCCCGCTTTCGATGCCGAATAGGCCGAGGCGTTGGGATTGCCTTCCTTGCCCGCGACCGAAGCGACATTGACGATGCGCCCATAGCCGTTTTCCAGCATGAAGGGGATGATCTCACGGTTGCAGTAGAAGAGGCCGTTGAGATTGATGTCCATGACCTTCAGCCACGACTCGACCGGGAATTCCCACACCGGCACAGTCGCACCGGTAATGCCCGCCGAGGCGACCAGAATGTCGATCTTGCCCAGGATTTCCGCCGACTTTTTAGCTGCCGCAGAGACCTCCTCCAGCTTTGAGACATCGAGCGCCACAAAACCGGCCGCACCGATTTCCGTGGCGGTGGTTTCGAGCAGGTCGGCGTTCAGGTCCCACAGGACGACCTTACCGCCTTCGGCGATAATGCGTTGAGCGGCGGCCTTACCGAGGCCCCCGGCGGCACCGGTGATGACGGCGCAGCGGTTTTCAAAACGTCCAGCATAGGCCATTAGCCGATGATCTCCTGATGTTCGAGCGAGAAGGGAACGACGGTCTGGCGCTGTTCGCCGAGGCCGGTGATGCCGAGGTGCATGGTGTCGCCCGCATTGAGATAGATGGGGTTGGGCTTCTTGCCTTCGCCCACGCCCGGCGGCGTGCCGGTGATGACCAGATCGCCCGGTTGCAGGGTGATGAAGCGCGAAATGTAGCTGATGCAGTGGGCGACGTTGAAGATCAGGGTCTTCGTATTGCCGGTCTGCATGCGCTCGCCATTGACGTTAAGGAACATGTCAAGGTTATGCACGTCGCCGATCTCTTCCGGCGTCACGAGCCAGGGGCCGGTCGGGCAGAAGGTGTCGCAGCCCTTGCCCTTGACCCACTGGGTGCCGCGCTCCTTCTGGAAGGCGCGCTCAGAAATGTCGTTGACCAGCACATAGCCCGCGACGTGGCTCAGCGCATCGGCCTCTTCGACATAGCGGCAGGTCTTGCCGATGATCAGGCCCAGCTCAACTTCCCAGTCCATCTTGGTGGCGTCGCGGGGCTTCATCACCTCGTCATTGGGGCCGGTGAGCGAGGTCACCGCCTTGGTGAAGAAGATGGGCTCCGGCGGCACGGGCAGGTTCGATTCGGCGGCGTGGTCGGCATAGTTGAGGCCGACCGCGATGATCTTGCCGATCTTGTTGACCGGCACGCCATAGCGCACATCGCCTTCGACGACGGGCAGGGCCGAGACGTCGGTGGCCTTGAGGCCGGCCAGCTTCGACAGGCGCACCTCTTCGGGGGTGATGTCGGCCACGACCGACGACAGATCACGCAACTTGCCGTCAGCGTCGATCACGCCGGGCTTTTCCTGACCCTTGGGGCCAAAACGAACGAGTTTCATGGGGAGGTTCCTTAAAAATATTGGCCACGAAAAACACGAAAACACACGAAAAGCGACGGGCGACCAAGGTGTCTGCTTTTCTAGTCTCTTTGAGCGCCGGAGGCGCTCGATCCCTATGGAACCGATGGCGTCACGGGAAAACGGTTTTCGTGCTTTTCGTGGCTAAAGATCAATGTTCGTAGGGGCGATAGAGCTTCACTTCGGGGTTCAGGTCCACCCCAAAGCCCGGCTTGTCCAGCGCCGTGACTTTCAAGCGGCCCTTTTCCGGGATCGGCTCATTGAGCAGTTGCGGATGGAACATGGGTGCCACGTGATCGGCCTTCGGCGCCATCATCAGGAACTCCGCAAACGGCGAGTTGTGACGCGTAATGACGAAGTGATAGCTATAGACCGACGAGCCATGCGGCACGACCAGCGCGCCGTGCGCGTCAGCCAGGGCCGAGATCTTGAGCAGTTCGGTCACGCCACCGCACCAGCCCACATCCGGCTGGATGATGTCGCAGCAGCCCATTTCCAGCAGCATCTTGAAGCCCCAGCGGGTCGATTCGTGCTCACCGGTGGTGACCAGCATCCCGGCCGGGACATTCTTCTTAAGCTGCTGATAGCCCCAGTAATCGTCCGGATTGATGGCTTCTTCGATCCATTTCAGGCCGTACTCATGGCATTTGTGCGCCAGCTTGGTCGCATAGTTGACGTCAAGCGCCATCCAGCAGTCGTACATCAGCCAGAAGTCTTCACCGACGCGCGAGCGCATATCAGCGATCAGCTCGACATTCTTCTTCAGGCCTTCGTCGCCTTCGACGGGGCCGTGATACAGCGGCAGCTTGCCACCGATAAAGCCCATCTCCTTGGCGAGGTCCGGACGCGCGCCCGTGGCGTAGAATTGCAGTTCGTCGCGCACCGCGCCGCCCAGCATGTGATAGACGGGCTCCTGACGCAGCTTGCCCATCAGGTCCCACAGGGCCAGATCGACGCCGGAAATGGCGTTCACCACGATGCCCTTACGGCCATAATATTGTGAGCCGAAATACATCTGATCCCAGATGCGCTCATATTCGAACGGGTTGCGGCCTTCGAGGAAGCGGGCAAAGTGCTTTTCGACCATATAGCAGGCGGGTTCACCGCCCGTGGTCACCGCAAAGCCGACCGTGCCATCATCGGCTTCGATTTCGACGACCAGCGTCCCCAGCACATTGATGCCGAAGCTTTTGCGGCTCTGGCGATATTCCGGATAGCGCCCCATCGAGGTCGCAATGTGATTGTCGATCCAGTGGCCTTCGCCCTGATCGTGGTAATCGGCGCCGCCGCCGCCCTCGCCACCTTTAATGACGTAAGCGCGCACCTGCTTGATCTTGGGGTAACCCATAATAGAAGCCTTTTTAACCCTGCGTGTCGAATGCGGTTCCGGGAGGACCGGAAATGATCGGTTTGTGGTGAAATTGCTCAATAATGAGCATAAATGCGATTGCCAATCTATTTATTCCAATATATGAAATTAAGCCAAGGCTTATCAAGCAAAAAACGTCAAGCGTGAACGCAGAAACGTCGAAACCGGGCATGAACGCAAATCCGACGACCACCGAAACCAAACGTGACAAACCTGGCGGTAGCCAGACCCTTGTGCGTGGGCTGATGATCGTTGAGGCGGTGGCGTCGGGCCGCGGCAGTTTAAGCGAAATCGCCGAAACCGCGGGCCTCGCGCGCTCCACCGCCTATCGTCTGGCCTCGACCCTTGTTGAGCAGGGCTACCTCAGCGTGGCCCCGCGCGACGGCAGTGGTGGCGGCTATCGGCTGGGGCCCAAATTCATTCGCCTGTCGCAACAGGCAATTCAGCCATAATTGGAAGGAAACGGGGGGCGTTTCGCGCTTCCGGTCAGAAAGAAGAGACAGACATGTTGCTCAAGGACAAGGTACTGCTGGTTACCGGCGGCTCAAAAGGCATTGGTCGCGCTATCGCCATCGGGGCGGCGCGTCAGGGCGCGAAGGTGGGTATCAACTATGCGGGCGATGAGGCCGCGGCCGAATCGGCGGTGAAGGAAATCCGTAGCTTCGGGGGCGAAGCCTTTGCCCTGCGCGGCGATGTTGCTGACCCGGCTTCGGCGACGGCCTTTGTGGCGGCGGCGGTCGAAGCCTATGGCCGCGTTGATACCTTCGTCAACAATGCCGGCATCTGTCCTTTCCACGGATTCCTTGACATGCCGGTCGATGTCGTGGACCGCACCATCAAGGTGAACCTGAACGGCGCCTACTATATGTGTCAGGCCGCCGCCAACCAGATGGTCAAGCAAGGAAAGAAGGCCAACGGCTTCGCCGGCTCCATCGTCGCGGTGTCGTCCATTTCGGCGCTGGTCGGCGGTGAGTTCCAGACCCACTACACGCCGACCAAGGCCGGTGTGCTGTCGCTGATGCAATCGACCGCCATCGCGCTGGGCAAGCATGGCATCCGCTGCAACGCGGTCCTGCCCGGCACCATCCTGACCGACATCAACAAGGATGACCTGGCTGACGAAAAAAAGCGCAGCTACATGGAAGGCCGCATTCCGCTGGGTCGTCTGGGGCAGCCCGAAGATCTGGCCGGGCCGGTCATCTTCCTCGCCTGCGAAGAACTGGCCGGATATGTGACGGGCGCGTCGCTTCTGGTCGATGGCGGGGCCTTCGTCAACCTGCAATAAAATCGTTGACAGAAAAGGAAGGAAACCGGTTTCCTTCCTTTTCATTTGTCGCTATAGGAAGTCTCATTATGTGGCGAACAATCCCGCAAACCGGGATTTCGCCGTGCAGGGATATGGGGTTCCGCGCCGCCGGGTCGGGGTCCTTTATAAAAAACCGGAGCCGCTGCCATGTGCCAGACGTCTTTGTACGCCAAGATTTATCACGCCACCCATCCCGATATGATGGCCTATGCGGATACGGATGATCTGCGTGACAAATACCTGATGCAGGGCCTGTTTGCCCCGGACTCGGTGGTCCTCAACTACACTCATTTCGAACGCTTTGTGGTCGGCGGCGTTGCCCCGGTGTCGCAGAGCGTGCGCCTGCCGGATCAGACCGAACCGGCGTCGGCCGCCGGTCATCCGTTTCTTGAGCGCCGTGAGCTGGGTGTGATCAATGTCGGCGGTGGTGCGGGCGTGGTGACCGTCGATGGCGTCGCCTATGATTTAGCGCAGAAGGACGGTCTCTACATCCCGATGGGTACGAAGGATGTGGTCTTCGCGTCAAGCGATGCCGCCAATCCGGCCCTCTATTACCTGACCTCGACGCCCGCCCATGCGCGCTATGAGACGGTCAAGATTTCGATTGATCAGGCTGTACCGCTGGAGCGCGGCTCGCTGGAACAATCGAACCAGCGCGTTATCTATCAGTACATCGTGCCGACCACGGCCAAGTCGTGCCAGCTGCTGCTGGGCCTGACCATTCTGGCCCCCGGCTCGGTGTGGAACACCATGCCGCCGCACCTCCATGACCGCCGCTCGGAGGTCTATTTCTACTTCAACCTCGGTGAAAACGACCGCGTGTTCCACTTCATGGGGCAGCCGGATGCCGCGCGCCATATCGTCATCCAGAACAACGAAGCCGTCGTCTCACCGCCGTGGTCGATCCACATGGGCGCGGGCACGTCGAACTACGCCTTTATCTGGGCCATGGGGGGCGAAAACCTCGACTATACCGACATGAAGGTGCTGGACATCTGTCAGCTCGCTTAAGTGTTCAAGGCGAAGGGGGCACGCCCCCTTCACCCCGTAATTAATCCCTCCCTGTTTACGGGGAGGGGGGACCGCGAAGCGGTGGGTGGGTGAAATGGTTCAGTCTGAATCATCCCCCTTCCATCAATCCGCCAGCGGATTGCCACCTTCCCCGTAAACGGGGAAGGATCAGAAAAAGAGGAGATATTTCATGAGCCATCCATTCGATCTGACCGGCAAGGTTGCCCTTGTTACCGGCGCCAATACGGGTCTGGGGCAGGGTATTGCGCTGGCTTTGGCCGAAGCGGGTGCCGACATCGCCGCCGTGGGCATCGTGCCCGCCGATGAAACCGGTGAAAAGGTCAAGGCGCTGGGCCGCAAGTTCCTCAATATCGACGCCAATCTCGGCACGCTGGAGCCCATCGAGCGCGTCGTGAAGACGGCCATCGACGAACTGGGCGGCCTGCATATCCTCGTCAACAATGCCGGTCTGATCCGTCGCGCCGATGCCGTGGACTTTTCAGAAAAAGACTGGGACGACGTGATGAACGTCAACATCAAGGGCGCCTTCTTCATGGCGCAGGCCGTGGGCCGTCACTTCATCGCTCAGGGCTATGGCAAGATCATCAACATCGCTTCGATGCTCTCCTTCCAGGGCGGCATCCGCGTCCCGTCCTACACGGCGTCGAAGTCCGGTATTGCCGGTATTACCCGTCTTCTGGCCAATGAATGGGCGGGCAAGGGTATTACCGTGAACGCCATCGCGCCAGGCTATATGGCGACCGACAATACGGCGCAACTGCGCGCCGATGCCGATCGCAACAAGGCCATCCTCGACCGCATCCCGGCCGGTCGCTGGGGTGAGCCGTCCGACCTCGGCGGTGCGGCGGTCTTCCTCGCCGCCCCGGCGTCGGACTACGTTAACGGCGCGATCATCCCGGTGGATGGCGGCTGGCTGGCGCGCTAAGCGCTCTAGGCTGTGGTGACGAATTAACGTTTGCTGCCTCCCTCCTCCCCATTTTATGGGGAGGTGCCGAGTTTACGAGGCGGAGGGGTATCTTACGGACGGTAATACCCCTCCGTCAGCGTCGCTTCGCTCGCTGCCACCTCCCCACTTCGTAGGGAG
>NZ_JAIXSV010000072.1 GCF_027484505.1 Asticcacaulis sp. | reverse complement strand
CGCGTCGCCATGAGAGCAGACAAAACCGACAACAGCTTCAAGGCTATGATCTATCTCGCAGCCGCCGTCATAAACTCAAAATGAATCCCCACAAACCCTAGAGCGGATTTCGTTCAAATTGAATCGAAATCACGCTCTAAATTTTTGGTTTAACGCGCTTTTTTATCCGAAAAGTGCGTCACACTTTTCGGAAAGCGCTCTAAAACAACGCACCCGGGGAATTCTCCGGACAGGCCACTTCATGTTACAGGGTTACACTTTTTTAGAGGTCAGGTCTATTTTTTGCCTGTTTTTCGGCGTAATGAAGTTCTGTATACGACGGAATGAACGATCATTCTCGTTATGGATACATCAGACTTCACCCCTACGGGTGTGGTACGCGTTTCTCACCGAATTCCCTGCGTTAACGCCCTTTGTGGCTTGCCCTACACACCCGATAGGTATTAAACCGCGTAACTCATTGAATTCCCTAAAACCCTATCCCATTTATGGGTACAGGTTCCACCCGGCGGCCCGCACCGCCCTCAACACAGCTCGATAAATGAACATGTATCAGGCGTATGAACTGAAAGACAAACTCACTCAGGAAGAGACGGCACTCCCTCTGGGCGCGCGCGCGCGTTCCAAGGAACTGAACCGTCTCAAAATCCTTGCCTCCGCCAAAGCTCTGTTCCGGGAGCGCGGCTATGAGGCGGCCACCTTACGCGACATCGCGCGCGAAGCTGGCCTGTCCACGGGTGCCGTTTTCGCCAACTTCGCCGACAAGAACGAGATTTTCGTGAAGGTCGTCGAAGAAGAAACCGCACGCGTCATCACCGCGGCCATCGACGCGCACGACACGACGCGTCCGCTGGCCGATCGTCTGCACCGCCAGCTTATGGCGGCCTATGAAGCGGCAGAAGGCAATGCGCGCCTGATCCTGTCGGCCTTCGTGATGAACTGGAGCGGTCAGACGACGGACACTGAGGCCAATGCCGGTCTCGCCGATATCGCCAGCCTCACCGACATGACCCGTCAGGTGATTCTGGAGACTCTGCGCCACGCCCAAAGCGAAAACGAGCTGCCGGCCAAGGCCGACATCGCGCACGGCGCCGAGATCATCGAAGACCTCACCTTCTCCAACCTGCGCCGCGCCCACCGCGACGGTCAGGCGTTCGTCTCCATGGGCGAGCGTCTGCGTTTTCAGATCGAACTGATCGTGTCGGGCCTGAAGGCGGCGTAAGCCAACGCTCTCTCCTCCCCAATATCGAAATGAAAAAACCGCCGGGGTCTCTCCGGCGGTTTTTTCATTTCGGAGCTATGGAGAATCAACTGGTCCATTTCAGCGTGGCGGGTTTCAGCGGGTTGGCGAAGGGGCGTTCTTCGGAACGGTGCGCCATCCATTCTTTCTTGAGTTGCTGATACCACTTGGCCTGCGTGTCGGCATCGTCGATCCATAGCAGGGACGGATCGTATCTCAGCCCTTCGTTTTGCAGATTGACCATGTCGCCGTCCTGCTTGAGGAAGGCTCGGGTGCCGTATTTGAAGATCGGTGCAATGGCGCGGAAAATGGCGTGATCCGACCAGAAGATCTGCGTGATGCGCGTCTTGGTGGCGTGCACCGGCGTCAGACAGGTCAGGCCCAAAATCTGCCGCTCACCGATCTCGATATGCTCATAGCGCACACCGGGCAGGCGGAAGGTGATTTCGGTCGCCGGAGCCCCGCCCAGAATACGGTAAGCGCGGGAATTTTTCGACGGCGCGTGGCGGACCATGGCAAAGCCGAACTCACGCGGCTCAAACGCCTTGGCCTTTTCGAGCTGCTTCTTGGACGAGCGCCACCACCATTGCTGATGCACATAGGGGCCGTGCGCCGGGTCCATCAGCCCCACGACCGCGTGGTCGATGTGGCTGTCGAAATCCATGCTCTCAACGATAATGGGCTTTCCACCGACCACGCCGGGCAGGATAGGCGGTTCATGGTCGGGCTCGGCCGGGCGGCGCGCATCGGCGGTCATGTAGATCCAGACGATGCCCTGCTGCTCCTTAACCGTATAGGACCGCACCTTGATGCGCTCGACATCCATCGGCTGATCGGCGGTCAGGGACGGCACGGCCGTGCAGCCGCCATGCGTCCCAAACGTCCAGCCGTGATAGGGGCACTGCACCACCGGCTGACCGGTTTTGGGATCAGGAATCATCTTGCCAGCCGACAAGGGCGCGGCACGGTGCGGGCAGATGTCGCGCATCGCATAGGCCTTGCCCTGCGTATCGCGCGCCAGCAGCACCGGCTCGCCCAGAATCTCGTAGCGTTGCAGCTTGCCGGACTTCAGATCGTCGGCCAGCGCCGCAAAATACCAGGCGTCGCGGATGAAGCCCTGCCCGAAGACAAGACGTTCTTTGGCGATGGGCGGGGCGGACTGATCAGGCATGAGCAAACGATATCACAGAAGGGGCGAAAAGAGTGACTATAGTTCAGCGCGCTCCGTCGCCAAAAGCGATTATTTGTCGCACCGCTTAACCGGCGAATTCGCCCAGCGCCGTGAGGAAGCCTTCGTTTTCGTGATCCTTGCCAATGGTCACGCGCAGGCAGTGCGGCAGGCCGTAATTGGCGACATGACGTACGATAAAGCCTTTGCGCATCAGGTGGTCATTGGCGCGCACGGCCTGCGCTTCGTCGGCAAAGTGAATCAGGACGAAATTGCCCTGACTGACATCGACGCGATAGCCCAGCGCCCGCACCGCCTGATAAAAGCGCGGCCGCCATTGCAACACCTGCGCGCGCGAGGCGTCCAGATGCGCCTGATCGGCCAGAGACGCGACGGCGGCGTACTGCGCCGGCAAATTGATATTGAACGGCATACGGATGCGATCCAGCGCTTCGATCACCCGCACCGGGGCATAGCCAAAACCGACGCGCAAACCGGCCAGCCCGTGAATCTTAGAGAAGGTGCGCGTGACAATCATGTTGTCGCAAGCGCGCGCCAGCTCAAAGGCGCTATGATAGGTCGGTTCGTCGGCAAACTCCGCATAGGCTTCGTCGATGACCAGCAGGATGTGCGGTGCCAGACGGCTGCGCAGATCGGCGATCTCTTCCGGCGTGTTCCAGGTGCCGGTCGGATTGGCCGGGTTGGAGATATAGACGATCTTGGTGCGCGCATCGACCAAATCCAACAGGCGCTCGATGTCTACGCGCTGGGCCGGTTCGGGGGCCAGACGCACCTCGGCCTGACAGGCCTCGGCGCTGATGCGATAGGCGAGGAAGCCATGCTCACCGGTAACGATATTGTCCCCGGCCTCCAGCCAGGCCTGATTAAGTACACCGAACACCTCATCCGAACCGTTGCCGAAGATCAGGCGGTGCGGCTCAAGGCCATGATAGGCGGCCACAGCCTCACGCAACGGGGCCGCATGGCCGTCGGGATAACGGAACAGCTTGGCGCGCGCGGCTTCGAAGGCCTCAATGGCCTTTATCGAACTGCCCAGCGCGTTTTCATTGGACGACAGCTTGATCGGCTCGGCCACGCCTTCGATCTTCGACTTGCCCCCGACATAGGCGGCAATGTCCCAGATACCGGATTTCGGTTCGGGTTGGGCGGCGGGGGGCGAAACGGTATCCATCGGGATGTTCCTGCGCGTGCGAATTTTACTGGGTGCTGGTTAGCACCGCGGGACAGCCGGTTCAATGCAATGAATCAGATCGTCGGCACGGTGGGTCGCCCCCTCCGTCAGCTTCGCTGACACCTCCCCCGCTATCAGGGGAGGAGGTATCGCTAAATCCGTGGCGATGTCCCGATGACGCCAGACAGCGAGCCCAGCGCCTTTTCGGCCCTGGGGTCGAGGCGGCTGTCGTCTTCCTGCACAAAACCGGACAGGCCAAACAGCTTCATCCCGCCGGTCGAACACAGCCACTCGGCGGCCAGCCCACGCTGCCCCAGAAGCTCGGTCAGGGCGGCTTCGGACAGGCGGCTGTCGGTCACCCAGTAGCTGACGTCATCGCCGGTCGGTTCGGGTTTCAACGCGGCAATGGCAAAGCCCTTGGGGCGTTCCGGCGTGCGTTCCGGCAGGGCGCAGATGATCCGCACCTGCGGTTCAGCCAGAAGCCGCGCCCACCAGGCCCCGGCGCGGGGATCGAGGCTCAGGATGCCGATATGACGGGGATCACGCGCGGCGGCGATGACCTGCACCGGTTCGGCCAGACCGGCCTCAGCGGGGGCAGCCCCAAAGCGTTCGCGGCTCCATTTGACCAGTTGCGACGACGCGTCACCCGCCCAAAAATCAAGGTGAAGACCGCCCTGACCTTCACCCTGGATACGCAGCGATTCGGAGATCAGTTCGCGCCAGATGGCGACCACCGCCGCATCCGAGGCGGCCGCGCGCGGCTTACCCGTCAGCTTGCGCAGCAGCATGGCCTCGCGGTCCGGGCGCAACAGGCAGCCAGAAACATCGCCGCCTTCGCGCGCCTTGGCCGCCGCAATGTCACGCGCCAGCGCCGAGCGCTCATCGACCAGACGCAGCAGTTCGGCATCAATCGCGTCGATCCGCAGTCGCAATTCACTCAGCGACAGGGGCGACGGTGGGGTCTGCGCGCGGGCATTGAGGGCCAAGCTCGGTCTCCGTGACCCGGTGGCGGCATCGCCGGGCGGGTCTTTTTAAAACTATACACAGCCGTCACTTTGGTTTCCAAAGATACCAAAGTGTAGCTCTGCTAATTACAGTACAAAACGCCGGGTTTTACAATATAGATAACTTATCTAGGCTGTGGTGACGAATTAACGTTTGCGATCTCCCCTCCCCATTTTATGGGGAGGTGCCGAGTTTACGAGGCGGAGGGGTATCTTCTCAGGTAAGTGTACCCCTCCGTCAGCTTCGCTTCGCTCGCTGCCACCTCCCCATGATATGGGGAGGAGAAAAGCGCCCGTTAAATCTTAAATTGTCACGACGATCTAGCGAATAACCGGTGCCGCTGCCACCCGCAGCGGTCCGACATAGGCCCCGCCTTCGCGGAAGACAAAATCGAGCTTCACCGGCTTGTCCGCTGTCATCTTGGTGCCGACAAAGGCGCGCGCCAGCGCTTCGTATTCCGCCGAGATCAGTCCGGCCCCCAGCAGGAAGGCAAACGGGTCACCCGTGCCCTTGACCTCCAGCCCCAGAGGCCCGCTGAGCGCCAGATTAGGGTCGAGCAGCAGGGCCTCAGAGCGGCCAAACACCTCAAGCTCCCCTACATGCAGCGAAGTCTGCACCTGACGCACAGCCCCGCCGGCCTCGCGCCAGCCATTCAGATCGCCACGGAATTTGGAGGCTTGCGCCATCCGGCCCTGAAAAGCCATGTCGAAATTCTGCCCCTGCCCCAGACGCCCCAGCAGGCTTTGCGGGTGGGCCTGAGCCCCCGAGGCACGCCAGATGAAATCGACCGTATCCACCCCGTCCTTCGTCGGCGTCACGCGCCCTTCGAGGCGCTGGGCGCTTTGCAGCACGAAGGGGTGTTCGGGCTTTGATGGTGTGAAGGTGGCGTTCAGCCCCTCAAGACCGATGGTCTGCAAGGGTTGCGTCCAGCCGGAAACGCTGACGCGCAGGGCATCACCGGTCACGGCAACCTGCCCCAGATCGCTCTGATCCGCCCCATTGCCGCGATAGAGGGTCAGGCCTTTGGTGGCGACAAACATCCATTTGTCGAGCGCAAAGGCCGAGGCCTCGGCCTCCAGCGCCGGAACGGCCAGCCCCTTGCCATTCGGCGCGATCAGCCGCACGTCTTTCAACTGAAGGAACATGCGAAAGGGATAGCCCTGCACTTTGAACGGGGCGTGGGCAACCTGATAGCCCTTTGACGTCAGGGTCTTCGCCTGCTCGGCCAGCCGGGTCTCAATCTGATGCGCGGTGAAGAGCCAATAGCCGCTCCACAGCAGCGCCCCGATCAGAAACAGCCCGATGGGCAGGAACAGCCCAAGCCGCGAGTGTTTCTTTTTAGGGGGGGTGAGCGCGGGGACGTCGGTCATTCAGGGCTCCTTTCCACCCTCCCCCCAACAGGGAGAGGGCTGGGCGAGGGGTAGTTACCCCACCCTACAACGCATTCGCCGCGGATAAAATAGCCTTGACCGAGGCGGTGGCGCTATCGACATCCATGCCGACGCCGAAGACTTTGCGATCATCGGCGGTGCGGCATTCGACATAGGCCACGGCCCTGGCGTCCGTACCGCGGCTCAGTGCGTGTTCGTGATAGTCGAGCACCTCGATCCCCAGCGCATAGGCGGCATTGAGCGCATCAACCGCCGCCGCCATCAGGCCATTGCCGCGCCCGGTGACCGGCGTTTCGATGCCGTCATGGATGATGCGCCCGGCAAACAGGCGATCGACGCCCGCCCGACGCGCCCCGGAGTCGATATATTCAACCAGCTCGTATTTCGGCGTGCCTTTGAGATAGTAGGCGTCCTCAAAGGCGTGCCAGATGTCAGCGGCCTGCATCTCCTTGCCCGTGGCATCGGCGATTTCCTGCACCTTGCGCGAAAAATCGACCTGAAGGCGGCGCGGCAGTTTCAGCCCCTTATCCTGCTCCAGAATCCAGGCGATGCCACCCTTGCCCGACTGCGAGTTGACGCGGATGACGGCCTCATAGCTTTCGCCCAGATCGGCCGGGTCGATGGGCAGGTAGGGCATTTCCCACACGCCGTCATTGCGTGTCTCATGCACCGCAAAGCCCTTCTTGATGGCGTCCTGATGCGAGCCGGAAAAGGCGGTGAAGACCAGTTCGCCGGCATAGGGATGGCGCGGGTGTACGGGGATATTGTTGCAGTGGATGACCGTATTGACCACCGAACGGATGTCGGAGAAATCAAGTTCCGGGCTCACCCCTTGCGTATAGAGATTGAGCGCCAGCGTCACCAGATCGACATTGCCTGTGCGCTCGCCATTGCCGAACAGACAGCCTTCGATGCGGTCGGCCCCGGCCAGAATCCCCAACTCCGCCGCCGCAATGCCGGTGCCCCGGTCATTATGCGGGTGCAGCGAGATGATGGCCGAGGACCGGCGCGTCAACTGACGGCAGAACCATTCGATCTGATCGGCATAGATGTTGGGCGACGACACTTCGACCGTGGCCGGCAGGTTGAGGATGACCGGCTTTTCGGGCATGGCCTCCCACACATCCATCACCCGCTCACACACCTCGACCGCAAAATCGGGCTCGGTGGCCGAGAAGGTTTCCGGCGAATATTCAAACGACCATTCGGTGTCTGGCTGCTTCGACGCGCAGTCCTTGATCAGTTGCGCCGCCTTGACCGCCAGCCCCAGCACGTCCGACTTTTCCAGCCCGAACACCACGCGGCGGAACAGAGGTGAGGTGGCGTTATAGAAGTGGATACAGGCCTTTTTGGCGCCTTTGAGGGACTCAAAGGTGCGCAGGATCAGGTCTTCGCGCGCCTGCACCAGCACCTGAATGGTCACATCGTCGGGGACGTGATCTTCCTCGATCAGCTTACGCACAAAATCGAATTCGATCTGCGATGCCGAAGGGAAGCCGACCTCGACCTCCTTGACGCCGATCTGCATCAGCGTCTTCCAGAAGCGCATCTTCTTTTCGACGTCCATCGGATCGGCCAGCGCCTGATTGCCGTCGCGCAGATCGGTCGATAGCCAGCGCGGCGCCTTTTCGATGGTCTTCGACGGCCAGGTCCGGTCGGACATGTCGAAGGGGAAGACAAAGGGGCGATACTTGCTGGCGGGATTTTTGAGCATCATGGGAAAGGACTCTGAGGCGCAACTGGGAAGCGTCCCCCCTGATATCAGGGGGGAAACCGGCTTTAGCCGGAGGGGGGTTATACGCCGGTAATTAACCCCACCGTCTTTCGATGCTTCGCATCAAAATCCACCTCCCCTGAAATCAGGGGAGGGGCTAATGCGCGCACTCTTAGGCGCTGAAAGGTAGGGGGTCAATGACATTCCCTCCCCTCGTCCGGACCTACTCCCGCGGCAGGAAGCCCTCAATCGCGGTCACGGCTTCGGACAAAGTACAGCGCTGCACCACCACCCCGTCGGGCAGGGACGCAAACAACCGCGTGGGGGCCGCCGAATCGAGCATCACAAACACGCCCCGGTCGTCGGCCCGCCGGATCAGCCGCCCGAAGGCCTGAGCCAGCTTGGCGCGCACCAGCGCGTCGTCATAGAGTTTGGCCCCGAAATGCGCCCGCCGCGCCTTGTGCAGGGCGTCCGGACGCGGCCACGGGATGCGGTCAAAGGCAATCAGGCGCAGGGCCTGACCCGGCACATCGACCCCGTCGCGCACGGCATCGGTCCCCAACAGGCACGAATGGCGCTCGGAGCGAAACACGCTGATCAGATCAGAGACATCCAGCGGATCGACGTGCTGGGCGTAGAGCGAAATCCCCGCCTCACCCAACGGCCGGAACAACTGTTCATAGACGGCCTTGAGGCGGCGAATGGCGGTAAACAGGCCAAGCCCCCCGCCGCCCGCCGCCAGAAACAGCGCCTTCATGGCGGTCGCCACGGCGCGCGGATCATCACGCGGCACGTCGGTGACGACAAACAGCCGCGCCTGCGCCTCATAATCAAACGGCGAGGCGATGCGCAGCGACTTGGCCCCCATCGACAGGTGCGCCGCGCCGGTGCGTTGCCGCGCCAGAGCGAAGGGGTCTTCGTCGGACTGTCCGGCCAAAGCCTTATCGGTCAAGCCTTTATCTGAAAGGGTGGCCGAGGCCATCAGCACCCCGTGCGCCGGTTTCAGCACATAGTCGGCCAGTGGCACGGACGGATCGACAAAGTGGCGGTGCAGCCCCACATCGACCAGCCGCCCGCCGTGCGTGATGGTGGCGAACCAATCGACATAGGGCGAAGGGGTCGTCGGGTCTTCGTCTTCCGCATAGGCCAGTTGCTGCAACAGGCTGCGCCACGCCGGCAGGGTCATGCGCGCCCGCCGCTCCAGCCCGCGCAAGGCCCCATCAAGCCGCGTGCGTTCGGCCAGATCAATCTCTTCCTCGCCCGTCAGAATGTCCTCAATGGCGCGCACCAGAGCCAGTAACGGCGCTTCGATGGCCTGTAAGGCCTTGGCCGCCGCCGAGGCCGCCTCGGACACTTCGGGCAGGCAGGGATGCGCCTCGCATTCGGCATTATCGGCTTCCGGGCGATAGCGGCTCTTGCTGGCGCCTTCCTGCCCCCGCACCTCGATCTGTTTCAGAGCAGCGGCCAAAAGCGCCTCGATGGGCCCAAGCGGGGCCATCATCTCGCCCGACTGGGTGCGCGTGGTCAGGCGCTGCGACCAGCCCTCGGACGGCAGCAGGTGCGCGGCGCGGATCAGGTCTTTCAGGGCGTTCTGCGCCACCTCGCGCGTCGCCAGAAGGTCACCCAGCCTTTGTTCCAGCCCGCGCGAACGTCGCCCGCGCCCCTCATTGCCGCGTATCCAGCGGCGCAGCTCATAGGCCTCAAAGCCCGACAATTCCGACGAAAAGGCCCCGTCGGCGGCTTCGAACACATGGTGGCCTTCGTCGAAGACCAGCCGCGACAGGCCCGGCGCTTCGGGCTCAACCGTCACCTCGCCCTGCTCGGCCTTGGCGGCTTCGCGCAGATCATAGGCCGCCTGCGCCATGACCAGCGCGTGGTTGGCGATGATGATTTGCGCCGACTTGGCCTTGCGGATCGACTTTTCGACGAAACAGGTCCGGTAGTGGGCGCAGGCGCTATAGATACACTCACCCCGCCGATCGACCAGATTGGCGGGGTTCAATGCCCCAAACATGGCCGCCGCCGAGCCCGCGGGCAGTAGCGACGGCAGCCAGGTGGGAAAGTCGCCGCCGACAATATCGCCATCGCGGCTATAGACGATCCAGCGCGCCACCAGAGCGGCGACAATCGCCTCGCCCGGCCCTTGGGTCAACGGAGCCAGCCGCTCCTGCCAGTTCAGCAGGCACAGATAGTTTTCGCGCCCCTTGCGGATGGCGACCTTGTTTTCGCGCTCGCCCTCGGTGTCGAACAGGGCGCGGGTATCGTTATAGATCTGCTTTTGCAGGGCCTTGGTATAGGTCGAAACCCACACCCGCCCCTGCGCCTTTTCGGCCCATAGCCGCGCGGGCGACAGGTAACCCAGCGTCTTGCCCGTCCCCGTCCCGGCCTCCAGCAGCAGCATGTTCGGCTGCTCCGAGGCCCATTTGGGCGCGAACATCTCGCGCGTTTTCAGCGCAAAGGCCTGCTGTTCGGGGCGGCCTTCCTGAAGACCGGCGCGGTGCAGATTGTCCTTCAGGCCTTTCAGCACCTCGTCTTCGCCCAGGCTGACCTGACGCGCATCACCGGCGGGGGCCTGCTCCTCCCACTCTTCGAGCAGCGACCACACCTCCAGCGGCGGCGGCGCGACATAGCCGTCCGGCACCGGCTTCTGGCTGAGCGCCGCGTCCACAAAGGGGGCCCAGACCCAGCCCTGACGCTGCATGAACTCAAGCGAGGAGCGCGCCATCAACCGAAAGGCCAAAGGGGCGTCGGACAGTTCCCGCGCCAGAGCCAGCGCCACCTGATAGACGACGGCGGCCTGCGCCTCGGCCCCTTCCGGCTCGCCATAGCCCATGGCCAGCGCCAGACCGGCCACGGACGGCGCGGCAAAACGCGCCGGGCGCACAAAGGCAAACAGCTCCAGAAGGTCGAAATGCTTCGCTTCGCGGAAAGAGCGCTGTCCAAACAGGCGCTGCCGCATCAGGGGGGCATTGACGACCAGCAGGGGTTCGCGCCCCCAGGCTTCGCGCGCTTCCGGGGCTCCGACGCGGCGCGACACGTGCCCGTCGCTGAACGCCCCGCTGGAGGGCAAGAGCGCAAAGCCCTGCGCCGGCAAATGCGCGCGCAGGGACACCTCTGCCTCAGAAGCAGGCACAGGATCGGCGATGTCGGGAAGATCGGGACTCACCCCGATACTCTAGTCGTTATGAGCGGCTAACAAAAGCCCCTCTCCGCGCACATACGGATAATGACCACCGGCTAGGGGGTGAGGTAACTATCCCTTTTGCGTTGCGCGGCGGCTTTTCCAGTAGTGCTCGATACCATTCAGAGCCAGATAGACCAGTGCCAGAATGACAACGGACACGCTGTACCGCAGCGGATCAAACAGGCCGTTATTGATCTGGTAAAGCGCCAGAACACTGGCCCCGATCACCGTCATAATGACGGTACGGATAAGAACTTTTCCAATGGCCATAGCCACCCCCTCTTGAAAACTCAGTCAGCATAGAGCGACGATCCAGACCTGACAAGCGTTGGTGGTGCCGCTTAAACCTTCCCGCCTCCCTAGAGGGAGAAGAAAAAAACTCACCCCCGACGGAACAAACGCGACGCCAGCGCACCCATGCCCATGCTCATAAAGACGCAAGCCAGCCCATAAAGCCAGGCATGGCGGTGCGCCACCGTATAGACGAAGCGCTCAAACCCGACCTTTTCCACCGTCAGCTTTTTCTCGCTATAGCCGACCGGCTGACCGTCGCGGAACAGCCAGACCTCGGCCGTATAGTCACCAATCGGCGCTTCCGACGGCAGGGTCACTTCGGCGCGAAACAGGTTTTTATCGACAAAGCGCACGCCCAGCGGGTTGTCATTATAAAGCCCGGCCTTCGATTTCAGCCGGATGACCGCGCGCCGCCAGTCGAGATAGTCGTCTTCGATGCCGTTGACGACCACATCCTTGACCCCATAGCGCGTCACCACCTTGTTTTCGCGTGAGGTATCCATGGCGATATAGTCGAGCCCCAGCCCCAGAAGCCGCCGGTGCGAAAAATCGGTAATACGATCCAGCGGTTGCGAAGAGGCCGCCATATAGTAGCCGGGGGCACCTTCAAAGACGACGGGCCGCGAATTGAGCCACACGGCACCGGCCTTGACCTTGCGGATCAGGCGCATCGAGGCCTGCGGCCCGCGGATGATCACCACCACGTCGGACGGCTGGTCTTCAGGCTGAAACACCGCGCCGTAGAGGATGACCTTGGCCCCCTGAAACGAGGAGGACACCTCGATACGGTTCTGAGTCAGGTCGGTGGACAGAAGGTCGGCGGACACGCCCGCCGCCGGTTGCGTCTCTATATAGGGCACCGAGGGCGCGGGGGCGGTGACGTCGGGCGGCAGGGAGGCGGCGACCATATCCTGCCTCTATCCGTTGGTGGGGGCCAGAATGAACGGGTCTTCCGGCGGCACAAACAGGGTGAAGCCCATCTGCAAACCAGCCATCAGGATGATGATGGCCAGCACCACCCGCATCTGTTCGGCTCTAAATCGCGTGGCGGCACGGATGCCCAGTTGCCCGCCGATCACACCGCCGATCAGCAGGATAAAGGCCAGCACCGCATCGACCGTATGGTTGCGCACGGCCTGAAGGATCATGGTGACCAGCGTCGTAATGACGATCTGAAACAGGCTGGTGCCCACCACCGCCGAGGCCTTCATGCGCAACAGATAGATCATGGCCGGCACGATCAGAAAGCCGCCGCCCACCCCCATCAGGGCCGCCAGCAGACCGACGACAAAACCAATCGCTATGGGCGGGATCACCGAAATATACAGGCCCGACACGGGAAAACGCATCTTGTACGGCAGGGCATAGAGCCAGCCGGGGCGTTTGACCTTGGGCCGCTCAGCGGGCAGGCCATCGCGCGCCCGCAACAAAGCCCGCAGACTTTCATTGAGCATCATGCCGCCGATGGTCCCCAGCAGCAGCAGGTAGAGGATGGCCACCATCAGGTCGGCCTGCCCCAAAAGGCGCAGCAGGCGGAAGACTTCGACGCCCGCAATCGCCCCGGCGATGCCGCCCACGGCCATGACGCCACCCATGCGGTAATCGACGGAGGCTTCGCGGCCATAGCTCATGACGGAAGAGGTCGAGGTCGCCAGCACGTGTCCGGCCTGAGACGCCACGGCAATCGACGGCGGGATGCCCAGTGCCACCAGCACCGGGGCCATCAGAAAGCCGCCCCCGACGCCAAACAGACCCGACAAAAACCCCACAACCACACCCAGCCCGGCCATCAGCCAGACATTCACCGACATCTCGGCGATGGGCAGGTAGATTTCCACGTCAGGGCCTTTCGGGTAACCGGATTTCCGGCCATGCCAAGTCTGTCACAGACGACCGGAGGGGGCCATATCTTATCGGCCCCGCAAGGTTAACGCGCCGCTAAGCTGGTCTCGTCTGTTTTGCTTTTCAGGGGCGTAAAGGCGCGCGCGGCGGTCTGCGCCGTGGCCACCTGTTCCGGCTTCAGACGCGCGCGCAGGTCCTTCAGCATGGACTCGGCCTCGCGGTCGCCATTATTGGCCGCAATCGACAGCCACTTATAGGCTTCCGGGGCGTTTTCCGGGATGGCGGTGCCCTGCATATATATGACGCCGATACCGAACTGACCGTCGCGCACGCCGTATTCGGCCGACTTGCGAATCCAGGCCGCCGCCGCGTTGTAATCGAGCGGGCCGCCTTCGCCATTATAGTTCATCAGGCCGAACTTATACATGGCCAGCGGGTAGTCGGCCTTGGCGGCGCGTTCGGCCCACTGGCGCGCCTGCGCCTTGTCGGCCACGACCAGCCCGTCGCGCCCACCGTCATAGAGGGTGCTCATCTCGTACTGCGCCACCGGATAGCCGAGATCGGCCACGGTACGCATGGCCTCAACGGCCTTGGGGTCGTTGGCATCCAGCGCCAGAGACGCGGCCTCATACATGGCCTTGAGACGCTTCATATCCTGAGCTGTCTGCGCCTTGGGCTGAGCCGTGGTGATCGCAGCCGCCGCCAGAGCGGGCTTTTGCGCCGCCGGTTCGTCCGTGTCACGGAAGGCGTAATAACCACCGACCGCCCCCGCCGTCACCACGATGGCGATGGACGAGGCTTTAAAGGCGTTCAGCAGGGTCTTGCCCTTGGCCTTTTCCGGCTTGGGCTGGGCTTCGCGCGTGCGCGACGTGCCGAGTTTCAGACCCAGAGGTTTTTTGGTATCGGCCCCTTCGATGGAGGCACGCACCGCTGCGCGCGCCGCCGCCAGCGCATCGCGCGTGGACAGGGAGGCCGTGTCTTCGTAAGGCGCGCCCGCCGACAGGGTCGCGGGAGCCACCTTGCGCGACGCATCGACGTCAGCAAAGGGGTCAAGATCAAAATCGTCGGTGAAGGGGTCGGCAGAGGGGCGTGCGGCACGCGGCTTCAACGGGGCCTGCATGTCGCGGCCGTCGTCTTCGCTCAGGGCCTCCTGCGCCCGCGTCTCGGCGATCAGGGCCTCGGCAAAGGGATCAGAGGCCGGGCTTTTGGCCGGCTCGACCATATCGGTAAAGGGATCGTCCTCAAACGGATCAGAGCCAAACTGCGTCACCGATTCCAGCAGACGCCCGGTCAGGTCATCGTCCGACGACGCACGCTTGACCTCTGTTTTGATCACCGGAGCCGACGCGGCCTCAGCGACCGGTGCGGCTTCCTCTTCAAAGCCATGTTCAAACGCCGAAAATGGCTTTTGCTGCAATTCGGTCGGGGCGTAGATCGGTGCTTGCGGCGCGGCGCGTTCGGCTTCGCGCAACAGGGTCTGGGTCTGGGCCTGCCCCAGACGCGCGTCGATCTTGTTGCGCGCCTCGTCGAGCAGCTTTTGCGTGCGCTCCTCGCTCTGACGGATGCGCTCGGCAATGTCAGAATGCACGCGCTGATGACGGGTATCGAGTTCTTCGCCAACGCCTTCCAGCACCTGATTGGTGCGCTTTTCGGTCTCGACGATCTTGCGCGTCAGGCTTTCGGAAATGCGGGCGATTTCCCCGCTCAGACGCTCAAGCGCGCTGGCGTGGGTCGCATCCGCCGCCGCAAAGCGCGACTCGACCTGATCATTCAGGCGCTTCATATCCGCGGCCATGTGGGCGACCGCCTCATTACCCGATCTCTGCACGGCCGCCACCTTGCGGTTGAGGTTATCGGCAATTTTCAGGACGTCCTGCCCCAGGGTCTCAATGGCGCGGGCCTGACGCGATTCGGCCGCCGTCAGACGCGCCTCAACCGCCGCCAGAGTCTCTTCGGCAGAGCGCTGCTGGCTGTCTTCCAGAAGACGCATCACCTCAAAGCGCGACTCTTCGACACGACGGGTCAGGTCCGCCGACAAACGGCTCAACGACTGCACCGCCTCCGGGTCGGTCACATCGCCCTGCGCCTCAGCGCGATTCAGGCGCGCATCGAGCGCCGTAAAGGCCTGCTCCAGACCGCGCATGGCAGTGGCGGTGCGCGCTTCGGCGGCTTCCAGACGTTGCGACAGTTGCGCGGCCACGCGGTCAACCAGTGCCTGCGCCTGCGCATCCGGGTCGCGCAACTCAAGCTGGCTCAGACGGTGCGACAGCCCGACCAGATCGCCGCGCACGTCCTTAAGGACGTCGCGCGAGCGAACGTCATTTTCATAAAGCTGATTGGCCAGACGCCCGACGGCGGCTTCGACCGTTTCAAACGCCGCCTGCGCCGGATTGGCCTTCAACTCGGCCTCCAGACGCGCCACGCGCTCGCGCTCCTCACGCAGGTGGCCCGACAGGCCTTCCAGACGCTCGGCCTGCGCATCGACCAGACGTTCCGCCGTTTCCAGACGTTCCGACAGGGCCTGACGGTCGGCATCGCCGCGCGCCAGCCACTCACGCGAGTCGGCCACGCTGTCGAGCACTTCACGCGTCGTGTCGCTCAGGCGCGCTTCGGTTTCGGCCACCGTATCGGCCAGCGCGCTTTCGGAACGCTCCAGACGGTTCAGCAGGGCCTCAACGGCCTGAGACACGCCGCGCACGGCAGAGGCTGAGCGTAGTTCGGAATTTTCGAGGCGCGAGCCCAGGGTTTCCAGTACGCGCGTCACCTTGCCGATGTCGCCTCCCGACGCCTGAGCCGAAGGCGCTTCGTCGTAATAGGCAGGGGCCACAGGGGCGCGACGCTGACGCTCCGCGGCCATGGAATAGGGGGCCGGACGCCGCGCCGGCGCGGGCTGAGGCGCCACATCGCGCGGCGCATACATATCGTCGTCGTAATCGTCTTCGACGTAAACGGGCTCAGGGGCACGACGGGTGCGCGGGGCAGGGTTACGGGCGGCGCGCTGACGCTCACGGCGGATCGCCGCATCGACGTCTTCGCCCTTGAGAATCATCTGATTGAGCCATTCACCCAACGTCATGCCAGAGCGGTGCGCCAATTCCTTGGCCACTTCTCTCGCCTTGGCGTCGATGCCTTTTACGCTCCAAGGCGTTCCGCTCATCCGAATCCCCTATCAACCTTTGCGGTAAAGGCTAATACGCATCATGTGGGGTGTAAACCTTTTGTTAACCCCAATATCTGGGAGAACATTATTCTTCTGTGGAAGATGCGCTGAAACGAATCGCTTTTCTGGCGAAGCCTGCCCCTGCATACCGCTTATCCACAAAAAAACGCAACACCTCTTGCGCGTCTGCGCCTCAAGAGGCCCATATGCGGGGCATGGACCTGAGCTTGCCCCTGACCCTCACCCTGCTGGCTGTGTTTGCCGGACTGACTGTTCTGTCCGGCTGGCTGGGGGCGCGTCCGCCCGACCTGCGTAAGGAAAATCCCCGCCTGATCCCGTGGCGCTTTGTGATGCTGCTGACCGCGACGGTGAGCATCTTCCTGATCATCCATGCCCTGACCGTGCTGGGCCTGAAGACCGATCCACCGGCACAGTATTGACGCAGATATTTTGGCCACGAAAAACACGAAAATCACGAAAACGATGGCCGGCTCCTGCCCAAAGGGCCCCTTCCTATCAGGGCTTGCGCGCCGTATTTTTTCCAGTTTTTCGTGGTCAATTCTCTTCCCTGCGGTCGGGCATGAATAAAGCCCCGGCTCTGTCGAACCGGGGCTTTGAAGATTTCAGTCGCGTTTCTGATTATATAAACCTTTGTTTGTCCCTGGAAAACACCGGCCGGACGCGGCGAGACTGTCTGGCTTTTGAGACCCGCCGCGCAGCGTACTTGCGTACGTGAGCAGCGGAAGCTCAAAAGATGGATAGTCGCAGCCCGTTCCGGGCGAGGGTTTTACTGGACAAACCCGCCGACACCGCCGTCGAAGACCATGGTTGAGCTATAGCTGGCCGACGACTGTTTTACAACTTCGCGCTGAGCCATATAGTTTTCGGTGGTGGTCAGGGTCAGCACCTTGATACCGGCACCGAACTTACGCAGCAGCGAGCGTTCGTTACAGTCGCGGGCGGCCAGTTGCACCTTGCAGCGGACCTGACCGCCTTCGTGCCACAGGGCCTCGCTCTTGCGGCAATCGTAAGACTTGCCTTCGCCGCCGTCCTTGTCGCGCAGGGTGTAGCGCATCTTGGTGCCGGCGATGCAGCGATAGACTTCGCCGGCATAGCTGCCCGCCACGTCCTTACCGCCAAAGACCTGAGAGGCCGGATGCGGCACGCCCTTGTCGTCGATGCAGGCGGCCTCAATAATCATCAGACGGGTCGAGCTGCGCGACGCCTGATAGGATTCCGTGGCACGCATTTCGCCGCCTTCGACGTTCAGGCCCATGGTCGAGGGGATGCCCTGCGCCTGCGACCAGTTGCCGTAGCCGCCGCCGTAATAGGCCGCGCCCGAACCGGAACCATTGAAGGCACCGGGGCCATAGGCACGCGCACTGGCGTTGGCATTGACGTTCACATTGACGTTGACATCGACATTGCCGCCACCGCCACCACCGCAGCGACCACCGCCGCACGGCATATTGGGCTTACCCGGATGGGTCGGCGGGCTGGGCGGGGCCGGCGGCGTGCAGCCGCTGTTGCAGCCCGCACCGGCCAGAGCCGCGCTGGCCGTCATCATCATGCCGAACCCGACCACGGCGGCAAGGGTTTTCGCAAAGCTAACGCGCATATCACGCTCCTGAGTGTCTGGGGCAGGCCGCCGTAATACAGGCCCGGCTGCCGCTGAATGATCTGTGGTCCGCAACGGTCCTAAAATGCGCCAGTCTGGCACAAACGGGACCCGTTCTGCCGTCGTCTGAGCAAGATCCGTACCGGACCGCTGAGACGGCGGACAAAAAGGCTTTCCGTCGTCGTAGCACAGGTGTCTTGCGGTAGTATTAAGCGCATGACGCGAAAAGAGAACCGCTTTCCCCCCGCGGGTGCGCCGGGCCGGTTTTTTTTCGGCTCTGCATCGGCGTAGAGCCAGACAGGCCGGATTCTTGCTGTGTACACCTCAGAGGAGGCCGCCATGGCTCACAATGACACAGGGACATTTCTCAGCTACTGGCAGGCGCTGCGCCGCAAGGCCGGTCAGACGCCGCTGCGTTCCGACCTTGACCCCATTCAGTTAAAGGGGCTCCTGCCGTCCGCCTTCATGCTGACCGCGCGCGATGGCTTTCGCTTCCGCCTGATCGGTGAGCGCGTCGAACGCCTGCATGGCACACACCTTAAAGGGCGCACCTTCGCAGCCTTGTTTGGCGAAGCGCACGCGGCGCTGGTCGTGGCCAGCCTGACCCTGGCGCGGCAGCGCGAAGAGGCGGTGCGCCTGAAGGTTCATGTGCCGCTTGAGACCATGGACGTTACCGGCGAACTGATGCTGGTGCCACTGCGCAATGACAAGGGCCTCGTCGATCGCTTTGCCGGAGTCTATGCCCTGCACAGCGGCTGGCCACCCCACTTTAACAGCGTCCACCCGCTCGATATCGAGGCCCCGCTGGCCGGCAAGCTGAGCCTGCTCGCGGCCCAGATCGAAAGCCCGCAGACCGCGGCCCCCAATGGCCAGACGCGCCTGATCGTACTGAACGACCGCCGCCGCGTGGCGTAAACGGGATTTGCTGTTGAAAATTTTGTCACGGCGGGTGAGCCTCTCTGTCTAAGAAAGGGACGCCTATGACCGAGGACGAATACGAAGCCGAACTGGCCCGCTTGCAGGTGGCTCTGGTCGATGCCCAGATCTGGGCCGTCGCCGAGGGCAAGAAGATCTGCCTCGTTTTTGAGGGCCGCGACAGCGCGGGCAAGGACGGGGCCATCAAGCGCATTACCGAACACCTGTCGGTGCGGCAGACGCGCGTCATCGCCCTGCCGAAGCCCTCCGACCGTGAAAAGAGCCAGTGGTGGTTTCAGCGTTATACCGAACACCTGCCCGCCGCCGGGGAATGGGTGATCTTCAACCGCTCCTGGTACAATCGCGCCGGGGTCGAAAAGGTGATGGGCTTTTCCACACCGCAGGAGCAGGAAATTTTCCTGCGCGATGTGACGCCGTTTGAGGCCATGCTTGACGATGCCGGGATCATCCTGATCAAGCTGTGGCTGGATATTTCCAAGAAAGAGCAAAAAGAGCGGCTGGATGATCGACGGTCGGACCCGCTCAAGCGCCTCAAGGTGTCGCCGCTTGATGCGGTGGCGCAGGAGAAATGGGAGGCCTATTCCGCCGCGCGCGATGAGATGCTGCGCCGCTCACACCACGCCGGTGGGCCGTGGACCTGCGTCAAGACCGACAAGAAGAAGGACGCACGGATTCATATTATCCGCCACGTCCTGCACAATCTGGGCTGCCCGGCCTACTCTATCGACGTGCCTGCTCCTGATGCTGACATCGTTTTCGGCTATGATAAGGTCATCGCGGGCGAAAAGACCTTGTTCCAATAGCGAATTATACCTCCCCGGCTTGCCGGGGAGGTACAGGCTTGGTTACGCCAGCGTCGCTTCCAGCGTGATCGGCACCGAGGCCAGAGCTTTTGAAATGGGGCAGTTGGCCTTGGCTCCGGCAGCCAGTTCCTGAAACTGCTCAGCCGACACGCCCGGCACATTGGCCTTCAGTTTCAGGGTGATGGCGGTGATGGAAAAGCCCGCTTCCGAGGGGGTGACCTCAACCACGGCTTCGGTTTCAAGCAGTTCCGCCGTAAACCCTGCCTTGGCCAGCGCAAACGACAGGGCCATGGTGAAGCAGCCCGAATGGGCCGCCGCGATCAGCTCTTCCGGATTGGTCCCGGCCTTACCCTCTTCGTCGCCGAAACGGGTCTTGAAGCTGTAGGGCTGGGCCGTAAAGGCGCCGCTTTGGGTGGTGAGCGTGCCGGTGCCGGTCATGCCGTCGCCACGCCACTGGGCTGTCGCCGTGCGTTTCATCAGAAGTCTCCTATCGAGAGCCTCATGCCGAAAAGTGCCAAAATACGTTCTTGGCACTTTTCGGCATGAGGCGTTGCCAATAAACCGGCCCCAACGCGGCCAATACCCGAACGATTGGTAGACCGGGATGTGTAAACGGGCAATCCTGTTGCGTATCTCTTCTTACCCAACGCGATAGAAAGCCTCGTTTGCCGGTTGGGGCGTGCGCCTGTTACAGGTGAGACGAGGTTTATATTCGGGTATTGAGACATGTGCGAACTTCTGGGCATGAGCGCCAATGTGCCCACCGACATCCGCTTTTCCTTTACGGCCCTGGCCAAGCGCGGCGGCGCCACCGGCCCGCACGCTGACGGCTGGGGCATCAGCTTCTATGAGCAGAAGGGCTGTCGTAATTTCCACGACCCGAACCCGTCGGCGACGTCGGAACTGGCGGCGCTGGTGCGTGACTACCCCATCAAGTCGAAGACGGTTATCGCCCATGTGCGCAAGGCCAATCGCGGCCGCGTGGCGCTGGAGAACACCCACCCGTTTACCCGCGAACTGTGGGGCCGGGCGTGGACCTTTGCCCACAATGGTCAGCTCAAAGGCGTCAAGGCCCTGCCGCTCAGCTTTTTCCGCCCGATTGGCACCACCGATTCCGAGCACGCCTTCTGCTGGATTCTCGATCAGCTGGTGCGCAAATATATGGACTATCCACCGGCCCGCATGCTGGACAAGGAGGTCAAACGGCTGTTCGGTGAGCTGCGTAAAATGGGGGTTTTCAATGCTTTGCTGACCGACGGGCGGTCGCTTTACGCCAGTTGCTCAAAGAAGCTGACCTATATCCAGCGCCGCGCCCCCTTCGGTCGTGCCACCCTGATCGACGCCGAGATGCAGGTCGATTTCGCGCAGGAAACCACGCCGAACGACAAGGTCATTATCATCGCTACCCAGCCCCTCACCCACGACGAAGTGTGGACAGCGGTCGAACCGGGATCATCGCTGATTTTCCGCGCGGGTGAGGTGGTTTAACCTCACTCTCCATTGCGAGAAAGACAAAGCCTTATGACCACAGCCATTCGGGTGCATCAGACCGGCGGACCGGAGGTCCTCAGCGTCGAACAGATCGCGGTCGGCGATCCGGGTCCGGGCGAGGCGCGGGTGCGCCACACCGCCATCGGCGTCAACTTCATCGACACCTATTTCCGTTCGGGGCTGTATAAGATCGCCCTGCCCTTTGTGCCGGGCAATGAAGGTGCGGGCATAGTTGAAGCTGTGGGCGAAGGCGTCGATTTTGTCCAACCCGGCGACCGCGTGGTCTATTCGGCGACGCCCGGCGGCTATGCGCAAGCGCGCCTGATTGCCGCCGACAAGCTGATCCCCATTCCCGATGGCCTCAGCGATGAGGTGGCGGCGGCCGCGTTTCTCAAAGGGCTCACAGCGCAATATCTGCTGCGGCGGACGTTTCGTGTCGGACCGGAGCATACGGTGCTGATCCATGCCGCGGCGGGCGGTGTTGGGCTGATCGCCGGGCAGTGGGCCAGGGCGCTGGGGGCCACAGTGATCGGTACGGCGGGCTCTGAGGAAAAGATCGAACTGGCGCGCCAGAATGGCTATGACCATCTGATCAACTACCGCACCGAAGATTTCGTGGCGCGCGTTCTGGAGATTACGGACGGATGCAAGGTCGATGTGGTCTATGACTCGGTGGGCAAGGACACGTTTGACGGATCGCTGGACGTGCTCAAACCGCTGGGCCTGATGGTGTCGTTCGGACAGTCGTCGGGCGCAGTGCCGCCGGTGGACATTTCGGTGCTGAATACGAAGGGTTCGCTGTTCCTGACGCGGCCCTCGGTCTTTGGCTACAACCGCGACCGGGCAACGCTTCTGGAGTCGGCGTCCGACCTGTTCGAAGTCATTCTGGACGGTAAGGTCCGTGTACGGATTGACCAGCGTTTTGCCCTGACCGAGGCGCGCGCGGCCCACGAAGCGCTGGAGAGCCGCGCGACTACCGGCAGCACCTTGCTTATCCCTTAACCCACCGGATCGCGTGGCGTGATGGCAAGCGGGTCGGCGTGATCGTCTGTGTGCGGAGCAAAATCAGGGATGTCCAGATCGGCATGGCCGTGGTCGCCGGGGTCGGCGCGTTCACCCGTCGCCATGGCCTGAAGGAAAGCGATGCCGGCAGCAATCAGGCCGGGGCTGCCCCAGAATTCGGCCTCGCTGGCGTCGAACCGCAGCAGACGCAGGTTCGGGTCGTCCTTACCGCCGGGGAACCACGCCTTGTCCGCCGCCGACCACAACTCGTCGATAATCGCCGGGTCATGACTGATGCCCACCGTGCCGTTCAGGGCGACATAGTTGTGGCCCTTGGGGTCGGAAAAGGTCAGCAGCGCCGCCGGATTGGCGTCGATCTCCGCCATCTTGCCCGTATCGGCGCCGGTGAAAAACCACAGCACGCCATCAAAGGCCTTGTCTTCGGGGTGGCGGATTTGCGGCATCATGGGCCGCGCGTGCAGCAGGCCTGTTGCGGCGTGGGTCGCCAGCATGGCCACCTTGGTGTCCTTAATCAGGGACCAGATACGTTCGCGGGCCTCCTGGCCATACAGGGTCGTCATGCGCCTTACCTCTTTGGTTCGCTGGCACCCCGCCGCTATCCTCCATTTGCGGTGTGCGCGTGTAAAATAGCCATAGGAAGGGACGCCCCGCGCATATAGTCTGCCGACAAAACGGAGACATCTGATGGCCCATGCGCGCGCCCATATCGGCACCACCGACTTTCTCACCACCATCGAAACGGGCGGACGCAGTCTCAGCGCCGACGAGCCGGAAACGCTGGGCGGCGGCAATGCCGGGTATGCCCCCTACGATCTGCTGCTGGCCTCGCTGGCCGCCTGTACCTGCATCACGCTGCGCATGTATGCGGCGCGCAAGGGCTGGCCGCTGGAGGCGATTGATGTGGAACTGCACCACAGCAAGGACGACAAGCGCTCGAAAATCACGCGCGTCCTGACCCTGACAGGGGCGCTGGATGAGGCCCAGACGGCGCGACTGACCGAGGTGGTCGAACGCACACCGGTCACCCTGACGCTCAAGGAAGGGGCAGACATCGCCACTACGTTTAATTAGAGCATTCGTCGGCTAAGTTGAGCCGCGGAATGGCTCTAATTATTTCTAACGCCTCATGTTTTTCCGAAAAGTGGTGCCCACTTTTCGGCATGAGGCTCTAAATCGCCAGACTGAGTTGCTGTGGTTCCGCCTGCACCTCCGAGCCGCCCAGCGAGGACAGGGTGACGCCCAGCAGACGGATGCCCTTGGCGATCGGAAAGACGCTTTCGAGCAGGCTGCCCGACAGGCGCGACAGCTCATCCTTGTTGAGCACGGTGGCGGCCGCCGTGTGGCTGCGGGTGATCTGCTGGAAATCGGTATATTTGACTTTCAGCGTCACGGTGCGGCCGCGCGTGCCGTGCTGATCGCAATAGCGCCACACCTTGTCCACGATGGGCGAAAGGGCTGCGCGGGCGGCCTCCAGCGAGAAGATGTCCTGAAAAAAGGTGTTTTCCGCACCCACCGACTTGCGCACCCGATCGGGCTGCACGCGGCGATGGTCGATGCCGCGCGCGATATTGTAGTAATAGTCGCCCGACACGCCGAAATGCTTTTGCAGAAAGGCCAGGTCCTGCGCCTTGAGGTCGGCCCCGGTCAGGATGCCCAGCCGGTTCATCTTCTCTTCGGTCGCCGGGCCGATGCCGTGGAAGCGCCCCACCATCAGGGTTTCGACAAACTCAGGCCCCATGCGCGGCGTGATGACATAAAGCCCGTCTGGCTTGCGGTAGTCTGAGGCCATCTTGGCCAGAAACTTGTTATAGGACACGCCCGCTGACGCCGTCAGCCCGGTTGCCAGCTTGATCCGCGCCCGGATTTCCTGTGCGATCAGGGTCGCCGAAGCGATGGCCTTGTGATTGTGCGTGACGTCGAGATAGGCCTCATCGAGCGACAACGGCTCGACCAGTTCCGTATAGTCCTCGAAGATGTCGCGGATCTGCTTCGATACGGCCTTATAGGCCTCAAAACGCGGCTTGACGAAGATCAGGTCCGGGCATTTGCGCCGCGCCGTCACCGACGGCATGGCCGAACGGATGCCGTATTTGCGCGCTTCGTATGAGGCCGCCGCCACGACGCCGCGTTCCAGCCCACCCACCGCCACCGGCTTACCGCGCAGTTCGGGGTTATCGCGCTGTTCCACTGAGGCGTAGAAGGCATCCATATCCACATGGATGATCTTGCGCAGGGGTTCGATGTTCTCGTTTTCCATGGTGCGGTTCCGCAGCGTCATTAGAACGTAATGCGAACATAGCACAAAAAGAGAACAAATCAAGCGGGTCTAAATCTAGCGTTCCGCCTCCAGCAGCGCCGCCTTGCGTTCCACGCCCCAGCGATAGCCCGACAGGCTGCCGTCGGTACGCACCACGCGGTGACAGGGGATGGCCACCGCGATCTTGTTGGCGGCGCAGGCCGAGGCTACGGCGCGCACGGCGGCGGGCAAACCGACCCGCTCGGCCAGTTCGCTGTAGGAGACGCAGGTGCCGGCGGGCAGAGCCTGAAGCGCGGCCCATACCTTCTGCTGAAACAGGGTGCCGCGAATATCGAGCGGCAGGTCGAGCGCGGTTTGGGGCGCTTCGATCAGCCCCGCCACGCGCGCCATGGTCTCTTCAAACGCCGCGTCGCCGCCGATCAGTTCGGCTTTGGGAAAGGCGTCCTGAAGATCACGCACCAGCGCCTCCGGGTCATCGCCCAAAAACACGGCGCAGACGCCCTTTTCGCTGCGCGCCACGAGAAGCGCCCCCAGACGCGACTGCCCCACGGCGAAGCGAATCACCTCGGCCACGCCGCCCTTGCGGAAGGCGCGCGGTGACATGCCCAGTGCGTTGGCCGTGTCGGCATAGAACCGACTGGGGGCATTGAAGCCGGCCTCGTAGATGGCCTCGGTGACGCTGCCGCTGGCCTTTAGCGCGGCGCGCATCCGGCCACTGCGATGGGCGCGGGCATAGGCCTTGGGCGTCAGGCCGGTGGCGGCCTTGAACACCCGGTG
>NZ_JAIXSV010000265.1 GCF_027484505.1 Asticcacaulis sp. | reverse complement strand
CCCAGCGGGATGCCCAGCGCGCTGGCGCGTGCCGCCGTGCCACGCTGTACCACGCCTTGCAGGAAGGAGTTGATCTGATAGGCAACGATGGGGTCCATCACCTGCTGGCCTTCGGGCGTCAGGCGCGGCGATTCCGTCCCATCGAAGGCGCGGGTACAGCCCGCCGGACACTTACGCTGATCGGCGCGGTAGATGACCTTGCCCTGATAATCCTGCACCAGCTCGATCAGGTGCGGCTTGATGCGCCGCCCGCCATTGACGAAGGCCGAATAGGCGGCCGTCAGCTGATAGGGCGTCGTTTCGGTCGAACCCAGCGCATTGGACAGGTAGGGTTCCATATTATCGACCGCGCCGTATTGCACCACCTTGGCCGCCACCGTCTTCATGCCGACCTTGTCGGCGAGGCGCACGGTCATGGCGTTACGCGACAGCTCAAGCCCCTTGCGCAGGGTTTGCGGCCCGTAATAGGTGCGTGAATAGTTCTTGGGCGACCACGCCTCACCATTGGCCCCCTTGAAGGTGATGGGGCCATCGACGACGATGGAAGCCGGCGTGAAGTCGCCTTCCAGCGCGGTGGCGTAGATGAACGGCTTGATAGCCGAACCCGGCTGGCGCTTGGCCTGCGTAGCGCGGTTGAACTTCGACAGCGAGAAGGAATAGCCGCCGACCATGGCCACGACGCGACCCGTCCACGGGTCAACCGCAACCAGCGCGCCATTGACCGCCGGCACCTGCTTGAGCGCATAGGCCCCCGTGGCGTCGCGCGCCACATAGATCAGGTCACCGGCCTTGAGCCCCGCCCCGCCCTGCGCCCATGCCACATCGGAGGCGCGAAGGGTGCCGTGGTTTTCGCCCGCCGGGGCCTCAGCCAGACGGATGGAGCCACCGGCGCGTTCAACCACCGCAACCTGCCAGTCGGGACGCTCAAACGGGGCGCGACGCCGTTCCGGCAACTTGGCTTCGACGGCGGCGGCCTCCTGCTGCCAACCTTCATTAATACTGCCGATATTGCCCCACGCGCCGCGCCAGCCGTGACGGCGGTCATACAGCTCAAGCCCGTCCATCAGGGCGATGCGCGCCGCTGTCTGGAGCTTGGGATCAAGCGTCGTCTTCATATAGTAGCCGGCGGAGTATATATCCTCACCGAACAGGGCCTTGGAGCGGCGCTCGACCTCCGAGACGAAGAAGTCGGCATCGCGATACTTGGCGCGCTGCGGGGCCGACTGCACCACCAGATCCTCCCGCATGGCGGCCTCAGCCTCCGCCTTGGTCACCCAACCGACCGACGCCATCTCGCCCAGAATCCAGTTGCGGCGGGCAATGGCCTGATCCTTGCGACGGATGGGGTGGTAGTTGTGCGGACCCTTGGGCAGGGCCGCCAGATAGGCGGTCTCGGCGAGGGTCAGTTGATCGACCGACTTGCCGAAATAGTTATAGGCCGCGGTGCCAATCCCGTTCGAGCGATAACCCAGATAGATGTCGTTCAGATAGAGTTCGAGTATCTGTTCCTTGGTCAGCGAGGTTTCCAGCCGCCGCGCCAGAATAAATTCCTTCAGCTTGCGCCCGATGGTCCGCTCGTTCGACAACAGGACGTTCTTGGCCACCTGCTGCGTGATGGTGGAACCGCCTTCGAGGCGGCGACCCTGCACAAAGTTGATGACATTCTTGACCATGGCCCTCGACAGGCCCCCGACATCAACGCCGGAATGGTTGAAGAAGTTGCGGTCTTCGGCGGCCAGAAAGGCGCGGCTGACGCGCTCAGGGATGCGGTTATAGGGAATGAAGATACGGCGTTCCTGCGCGAACTCACCGATCAGCGTTCCGTCCCAGGCGAACAGACGCGTCGAGGTGGGCGGGCGATAATCGACGATTTCATTGCCGTCGGGCAGGTCGTGGAACAGCCATGCGGCATAGATGGCGATAGCGAAGCCAGCGATGGCCACCATCGACATCAGCACCACCCCCGCCATGGCGAACCAACGCTCAGTGGACTTCACAAACACCCTCCGTCACCGCGACGCGGTTCCGTTACGAAGAGCGTCCGCATCATATTGCGTCGTGTGTACCAAAGCCCGCCCCCCGCGCAAAGCCCTGATCACGGCTATATCCGGCTTATTGCGGGCAAATGCGGCTTATTGGCGACGCTTTACCGCACAGAAAAAGCCCTGCCATTACAGCAGGGCTTTAAACACAAAGGGTTTTGCAGGACTAGCGGGCGACAAACCCGAACGAGGCGTAGCGCACATCATTGGCGAAATACTGATCGATCGCCTTGACCAGTTGCCCGGCCATCCGGTTGCGATCCCCCGAATCGTTCAGGCGTCGCTCGTCCTCGGCATTGGTGATAAAGCCCATCTCCAGCAGCACGGCGGGGACATCGGCGGCCAGCAGGACCACGAAACCGGCCTGACGGTGGCTACCTTTGAGCAGGGGCACAGTACCGTCCATATTGTCGAGCATCAGTTCGGCGAAGGTGGCCGAGCGGTTCTTGGTGGCGCGCTGGGTCAGGTCGATCAGGATGCGCCCGACCGTCTTGTCCGTCGCCCCCGTCGGCAGGGCCCAGTCGCCGCGGTTCATGGCGTTGCGCGCGGCCCGTTCGGTGCCGGAATCCGAGAGGGTATAGATGGACGCTCCCTTGGTGGCCGTATTGGGGCCGGAATCGGAGTGCAGCGAGATAAACAGATCGGCATTGGCATTGCGGGCGATACGCACGCGGGCAACCTTATCGACATAGACGTCGGAGTCGCGCGTCATGATGACCTTATAACGACCTGTGGCTTCCAATTTGGCTTTCAGCGCCTTGGCCGCCGCCAGATTGACGTCCTTCTCCCACGACGACGCACCACGTGCACCGGGATCATGGCCGCCGTGACCGGCATCGACGACGATAATTTTCTTGCCCGTACGCGGTTTGTCAGCCGCTTCGGTGCGCAACGCAGGGGGTATGGCCGCGGTATCGGCCACGGCCTTGGCAGAGACGGTCTGAGGCGCAGGCGCATCCGCGGCAACCACGTCGATCACGTAGCGATAGGTGCTGATTCCATCGGCCGGCGGCAGCAGGAAACGGCGCGCGATCCGGGCATTGCGGCTGAAATCGAGGCGCAGACGCGTCATGCCGGCCGTCGTATCCAGCTTCCAGCCCTTGACAAGCCCCTGCCCCTGCCCGCTCAGCACCGCGCCGACATCGATACCGGACAGGCCCAGGACGGCACGCTGCTGGTCTTCCTCGCGGCTGAGGAGTTCCCCCTTCGCCGAGGCTTGCAGATCAATGACCAGTCGCGTCTGGTTCGGCGCGCCGCCCAGACGTACATTGACCACATCGCCGCTGGAGGCCGCTTCAACCGGGGGGATGTCCCCTGTCGCAATCACGATGGCACCCGCCATCAGGGCAGCCAGCCATAACTGACCATTGCCGGCCAAACGCCACGCACGTCGGATCATTCACCCGCTCCACCAAACACCGTGGACACCTTTCTGGTGCCGCTGCTTTTGCATTGTGACAGAATGGATACACGATGCGGGTAGCGATCTCGTTAACAACAAAAATAATTGCGTGCTTTTCTTTTGCGCCGCCTTGTTGCATATTCGCCTCGTCCGTGCACGAAAGCTTCGTCAGACCTTGTCTTATCAACGATTCTGACAGGCGTTCGTGCCCGTTTCCGGTGTCTAGCCTGCGATATTTTGATGGTCGCACGCGCCCCACACCGGACCAAACACCTCCTTGAAGAGGCTCTGTTCCGTTCCTGTGCGACCGGTCAGACCTTCTTCCGGCGACATAGTCCGTCACAGGATCAGCCGCCATCCGAATGAAATTCACCGGCGCGTCCGCCAAAGGGGCCTCCATCGGCACCGGGACGCTTCGGCCAAAGCGTAGTCAGGGTATTCGTCGGCTCAGTTGAGCCGCGTTATGGCTCTGATTTTTTGTAACGCCCCGTGTGTTACCGAAGCGTGCCAAGACAATTTCATGGCATTTTTCGGCACGAGGCTCGAAGGTATTTAACACCCTATGGGCTGTGCTGCTCATTTGAACAGGTTCCGGACTTCTACCGCTCCGCGCACTTTGCGCGCCGGACCGGGCCTTTGCGCACGCCTTTCACCCCAAATCAGTCAGCGCCCCCTGTCCCCGCCCGGCCCTGTGTCCGGCGCGGCTTTAAGGCGTGCGCGCTGCGGAGATCGCGTTAATGTCGAAAACCATGTTAATCGACGCGACGCACGCGGAAGAAACCCGCGTCGTCGTTCTGAACGGCTCAAAAGTTGAGGAATTCGATTTTGAAAGCCACGCCCGCAAGCAGTTGCGCGGCAATATCTATCTCGCCAAGGTCACCCGCGTAGAGCCCTCGCTTCAGGCGGCCTTCGTGGAATATGGCGGCAACCGCCATGGCTTTCTGGCCTTCAACGAAATACACCCGGACTATTATCAGATCCCGGTCGCCGACCGCGAAAAGCTGATGGCCGAGCTGGCGGCGCAGGCCGCCGCTAACGGCCACGATGACGCCGAAGACGAGGATCACGAAGACGACGGCGACGACCTGCCGGACGAGGAGCGCCGCCTGCGCGCCCACCTGATCAAACGCTACAAGATTCAGGAAGTCATCAAGCGTCGTCAGATCCTGCTGGTTCAGGTGGTCAAGGAAGAACGCGGCAATAAGGGCGCGGCGCTCACCACCTACCTGTCTCTGGCCGGGCGTTATTGCGTGCTGATGCCCAATACGGCGCGCGGCGGCGGCATCAGCCGCAAGATCACCAACGGGGCCGACCGCAAGCGGCTGAAGGCTGTGGCGCAGTCGCTCGACGTGCCGCAGGGCATGGGCCTGATCGTGCGCACGGCGGGGGCCAAGCGCACCAAGACCGAGATCAAGCGCGACTATGACTACCTGCTGCGCGTGTGGGAAAATATCCGCGAAACGACGCTGCGCTCCAACGCCCCGGCGCTGATCTATGAGGAAGAAGACCTCGTCAAGCGCGCTATCCGCGACCTCTTCGACAAGGATTTCGACCACGTGCAGGTCGAGGGCGTCGAAGGCTATAAGTCCGCCAAGGACTTCATGCGCATGATTATGCCGTCGCAGGCGAAGAAGATACAGCTCTATAATGGCGGGATGCCGCTGTTTGCGCGCCACGGCATAGACGACATCCTCAACCGCATCTATTCGCCGGTCGTGCCGCTGCGTTCGGGTGGCTATCTGGTCATCAACCAGACCGAAGCCCTGGTCGCCATCGACGTCAACTCCGGCAAATCGACCAAGGAGCGCAATATCGAGGCGACGGCGCTCAAGACCAATCTTGAGGCTGCCGAAGAGGCCGCGCGTCAGATGCGTCTGCGCGATCTGGCCGGTCTGGTGGTCATCGACTTCATCGACATGGATGAGTCGAAGAACAACCGCGCCGTCGAAAAGAAACTCAAGGACGCCCTCAGCGAAGACCGCGCCCGCATCCAGATGGGCAAGATTTCCGGCTTCGGCCTCATGGAGATCAGCCGTCAGCGCCGCCGCACCGGTTTCCTCGAAGGCACAACGGTCATCTGTCCGCACTGCGAAGGCATGGGCCGCGTCCGTTCGACCGATTCCTCGGCTCTGGCCGCCATGCGCGCCATCGACCTTGAGGCCATGACCAATGGCGCGGGTGCCATCACCATCAAGCTGCCGCAGGCCGTGGCCCTGTATATCCTAAACGAAAAGCAGGTGCATCTGGCCAAGCTGCGCCTCGAATGGGGCCTGAAGGTCAATGTCGAGATCGACTCCGACCTGAACCACGCCGAATTCGAGATCGTGCGCACCGTGCACGCCGATGAGGTGGAGTTCACGCCGCCCGTTCGCCCTGATCCGATCATCGACCTCGGCCCCGACCCGGACTACGATGAGGACGAGGACGAAGACGTCATCACCATCGACGAAGAGGCCATCGAGCGCGAAGATACGGACGATGATGAGGCCTCAGAACGCGCCGAAGCGCGTGAGGATCGCGATGACCGTCGCGGCCGTCGCCGTCGCCGTCGCCGGGGCCGTCAGGACAACGAGCCGCGCGTCGAAGCCGACACGGCGGAGGCCGAGGCCAGCGACTCTGAGGCCGACAGCGAAGACGAGGATGGCGAGGACGATGGCGATTTCCGCCGCAACCGTCGCCGCCGTCGTGGCCGCCGCGGTGGCCGTCGCAACGGTCCGGACGCGCGTCCGCGCGAAGCCTATGCCTGGGTGCGCGCCCGCACGCCGTCGCTGGAAGAACCTTATGTGTGGATCGACCCGTTCGACGAATCGCAAGGCAAGCGCGCCCCGAATCCGGGCGAAACGCCGGATGGTTTCGACGTGATCGAAGTGGCCGCCGAAACACCGACGATAGCGGCAGACGCTGCCGAAGCGACCTCGGTATTGGGGGCCGCCACTCAGGCCCCGACCTCGCTGGTGCCCGAAGACCTGCGCGATCAGCCTGCCCCCAAGGGCAAGCGTCCGCCGCGCAAGCGTCGTGGCAAGGCTGAGGCCGAAGCAAGCGAAACGGTCGAGACCATCGCTGAGCCTGCCGTGATGGAAACAGTTCCGGAGCCGGCCACTGACGCCATCCCTGAACCGGTGGCCGAGGTCGTTGCGGAAGAGGTCGCCAAACCGGCGCGCAAGACCCGCTCGCGCAAGAAGAAGACCGACGAACCGGTGGCCGAAGTCGCCGCAGAACCGGCGGTGATGGAAACGGTGGTGGAACCCGTGGCCGAAACCGCACCGGAACCCGTGGTTGCGGAACCCGTGCTGGAAAGCGAACCGTTGGGGGGCAGCTTCGCCCCCGCCACACCTGAGCCCGATCCGGCGGAAATCAACACGCCTCCCGCCAAGCCCAAGCGCGGCTGGTGGCGCCGATAGAACCCAAAGGCCTGCATCCTCAGCGTTGCGGGCCTTTTGTTTCGGGCCTTTTGTTTACAGCCGCTCATCCGGCTTTTCCGGTTGTGTGGGGGCCTTAGATTTGTCACTCTTAACCTCCATATAAAGCTGAACGAAATCCGCGACAGAGACCTGCCTATGGTGTGGAACGGCCTTAAAAAGAGAGCGTCTGAGTGGGTGAAGCCTCTGGCGGCGGCCTCGCTGATGACTCTGGCCGTCACGGGTCTGGCCCCCAAGGCGCAGGCGCAGACCGTCATCCGCGACACCGAGATTGAGCGTTTTCTGCATAAGGAGACGCGCGGCATTCTGACGGCGTCGGGCCTCAACGCCGATCAGGTGCAGTTCCTGCTGATCGCTGATCAGTCGATCAACGCCTTTGCCACCTCGCGTCAGATTATCGGTCTCAATACCGGCATGATCGGCGAAGCCGAAACGCCCAATGAGCTGTTCGGCGTTATCGCCCACGAAGCCGGTCACCAGGCGGCGGGCCATACCGTGCGCTCGGACGAAATCTATCAGGCGGCCAAGGCCCCGATGGCCATTTCGCTGGGGCTGGGGATTATCGCCATTCTGGCCGGGGCCGGAGATGCGGGCGTGGGCCTTCTGGGCTCGTCGCAGACCTTCGGCACGCTGGGGGCCCTGCGCTATATGCAAACGCAGGAATCCGCCGCCGACATCGCGGGCGTCAAGGCGCTGGAGCGTGCAGGCATGTCCGGCCGCGGTCTGGTCGAATTTTTCGACAAGCTGCGCAATTACGAGACCTTTTCCAACGCCGAGCGTTATCAGTATTTCCGCACCCACCCCCTGTCGCGCGACCGTGTTGCCACGCTCCGCCGTCTGGTCGAGCAGCAGCCGCACAAGGACGCGGTGGACTCTCCGGAACTGATTGCTGAATTCAGTATCGTCAAGGCCAAGCTGTCGGGCTTCCTTGATCACCCGCAAAAGGTGTTCATGCGCTACCCCGAAAGCGACCGCTCCTACCCGGCCCGCTACGCCCACGTCATTGCGTGGTACAAGCAAACCGAGGTGAAGAAGGCCCTGAGCGAGCTGGATCAGCTTCTGACCGAGCAGCCCAACAACCCCTATCTGTGGGAACTGAAGGGGCAGATCTATTTCGAAACGGGCCAGACGGCGCTGTCGATCCCGGCGCACCGCAAATCCGTGGAACTGCTGCCCGACGCGCCACTGTTGATGGTCAATCTGGGTCAGGCCCTGATCGCCGCCGGCGGTGACGACAATCTGCGCGAAGGGATCGAGCGGCTCAATGCGTCGCTGAAATACGAACCTGACAACAGCTTTGCCTGGAACCTGCTGGCGCAGGGCTATGATGGCCTGAAAATGCCGGGTCAGGCGCGTCTGGCCTCGGCCGAAGCGGAGTTCTATCAGGGCAATATCCCGCAGGCACGCACCTTCGCCGTGTGGTCGCAGAAAAACCTGCCCAAGGACTCCGTCGAATACCGTCGCGCCCGCGACATCGTCCTGACCACCTCCTCGCTCATGGGTATTGACCCCGTGGAGGAAGAAACACGTACCCGTCGTTAAATGTACCGCTGCTGAAAAGAGTCCCCGTGACCGATACCCCCGAAACGCCGACGCCTGCACCCGAAATCAAAACAGAGACGCCCGCCACTGCCCCGCGTGAGCCCCTGCTCAGCAAATCCAATCTGGCGCTGGCGCTGGCGACCGGGGCCTTTGTGCTGGCACTGGCGCCTTATGTTCTGCCCAATATTCAGGGCCTGATCGTGCGCGGCGGCCTGATGACGCGGCCCGAAGTGCTGGTCGATGCCTCGACGGCCCTGCGCGAAAAGCAGGACGCCGAAACGCGCAAGAGTGTCGAAACCGCCATCAAGGCCAATGAAGGCTCGATCATCGCTGCCGATGATCCCATCCTCGGCAACCCCTCGGCCCCCATCACCATTATCGAATTCCACGACTATCTGTGCGGGGCCTGCCGCGCCAGCCACCCCAGCCTGCTGAGCTTCCTCAAGGCCAATCCCGACGTGCGCGTGGTGGTCAAGGAATATCCGATCATCGGTAAGGACAATTCGCGCGTTCTGGCCGCCCTCGCCCTCGCCGCGCGCGACACCGGCCACTATGCCGCCGTGCACAACGCCCTCTACAGCCACGAACTCAGCTCTCAGGCCGATGTCGATGCCGCCCTGACCGCCGCCGGGGTCAACCCGGCCGAATTGCACGCCAGGGCTCAGTCGCCCGCCATTCAGGCCAAGATCGAGGAAACCCTGCAACTGGGTTATAAGCTGGGCAT
>NZ_JAIXSV010000287.1 GCF_027484505.1 Asticcacaulis sp. | reverse complement strand
GGCTTCGCCGGGCGCGACGATGCGCAGATTATTGACCTCTTCATATAGGCGACGCTGCTGGAACAGGGGATGCGCCTTGGGCAGCCGATGCTCATCCGCCGGGACGCCGTTCATCCCGGCAAAGGTGCAGAAACCGACCTCCGGCGTTTTCAGAGGGCGCTGCAGAAAAAGATAGCTGTAAAGTTCAACGCGCGCCGCGTGAGTTAGAAGGGTAGGGTGATGTTGAGCCTGCGTGTCCCAGATGGTATTAAATTCGTATTCGATATGATGGCGCTGAGGGTAGAAGTCATAGGCTTGGTTTTCACCATTGAGCCGCACCCGTTTCTCCGCGCGTCCGGCCAGAAATTCTCCCAAAGTCCGCGCGCCTGCCTCGGCCATAGCGGCGTCCAGCGTCTTGGCCCCCGTGGCGATCTTGCCGTCTTCCCCGTCTTTTGACGTGCGATCCGCCTTGCGGTTCGACTTGAAGCCGCGCCGCTGATTGAGATGAAAGAGGGCGCGCCCGATCTCATGCGGGGTCAGGGCTTCGTCCAACGCTTTTTTGCGCAATTCGTAGGGGTCTTTTTCAGCCACAAGCCGCGCTTCGTCCTGATCTTCCGGCATCAGACCGTATTGGATCGGGGTTTCGTGAAAGGCCGAACGTCGCCCCAGATAGCGGTCGCGCCGCCGGCGCATGGCGCGGGCCTCCCGACGATCCACAGCCAGAGAGGCGCCGGATTTCGGATCACGGCCATCGCTGAAAATCCGCACCCCGATATCGACGATGCGTTGCCCGATAGGGTGAGTTTTATCATATTCGATCAAACACCAACCGATGCTGTTGGTGCCGATGTCGAGACCCAATCTGCGCATTTTATTTCCCTCACTCAACTTTTGATATACATATGCAGAGCCGTCCAGTGCAAGGGCCTTTAAATTGAGGTCGATACCACACGGATAACACCTTAAGCAGCCAATTGTATATATATTTATATAACGGCCATTAGGGAATGTTGACAATTACCGATTCGTAACCTATGTTGCCTCCAGTGATTAAGAAAGCTGGCGGCCAAGGATGGATTCCAACCCATTCAATGACCGCTAGCTGCTTTGTTTGACGACTCGTTCTTATCACAGGAGGCAGCAGTCCAACACTGCCTTCGACAAATTTTAATGACCGTTAAATAGTTAGCTTTGCTGGCGATTGCCAACGGCCATTAGTTGCAGCTCTTAGGAATTGACAACCTAGGCAGCATGATCCATGTTGGGCTCACAGAGATCGCGAGCCAGCTGTTAACAAGCAGCTTGATTGCACCAAATAAGGGCGAGGCTACGGCCTCGCCTTTTTTGTTTTTACGGATGCATTATCCCGGCGTAGCAAATTTCCTCAACCCGTCTGGCCGTTCGCGTAAAACGCGAATCTCTCGAATCGCACGCTCATATAAAATGAAATATTGATGCTGAAGCGTGGCAAATTCTATTTTCTTAGCAATTGTTTTGATTGCATTGATTGCATCATGCTACTTTGGCGCAACGGGAGACAAGTCATGGCGAGCATTACCATCCGCAACATTGATGACGCGCTGAAGGAACGCTTGCGTATCAGGGCGGCGACTCATGGGCATTCGATGGAAGAAGAGGCGCGTTTGATCCTAAAACAGGCGGTGGGCGGGATTACCGGCCCGGGTCTTCTGGCCTTGTCAAAAGAGCTGTTTGGCGGCGATAAGGGCGTTGAACTTGACCTCCCGCCGCGGAATTTCGACCGGGATGTGCCCGATTTCAAGGCATAGGCGGGTGCGGACTCATGGTCATTCTCGACACCAATGTCGTATCGGAGTTGATGAAACCTCAACCCCATCCCTCTGTGGGAGAGTGGCTGTCCCGCATAGGTGAGACAAGGCTCGCGACCACCTCCGTCACTGTCGCTGAGATCACCTACGGTCTGGAGCGTCTGCCGGACGGTGCGCGCAAAGCGGAGTTGAAAAGGGCCTTTCTGACGTTACTTGAGGTGCTTGGTGCTGTCTCTCTTGACGAGAGCGCCGCATTTAAAGCGGGGCAGTTTAGGGCTTTTCGAGACGCCACGGGGCGACCCTCAACGGCATCTGACATGATGATAGCCGGGATCGCGGCTGCCGCCGGTGCACAACTTGCGACTCGCAACGTCAAAGACTTTGAGGGCTTGCCTATAATTATTAGCGACCCCTGGGCAGTCAACTAAGCGCGCAGCCATTCCCGGGGCAAATACATCCGGTAATTTCGTAGTTTCGAAATTCATAAGTTCCCAATTTTTGCGATCATCCGACGCAAATCTCCGCCCGGCAGTGTTCGCCAAGGCGGCAGGTAGGGGGCCGCGCTGAGGTGAACCACGCGGTTAACCTCGCCCGTGCCGGTGGGGCGTCCGCGAGGTCCGGCCGCGCGGCGTCTGGCTTCACGGGGAGGCATTTGGGACGCAGTACAGGGGCAGGGGCCGTTCTCGCGGCAGGCAAGCCCGGCGAGTCAGCCGTTCGGGCGATCCCCGATGCGCGCGGCGATAAGGCCGATGGTAGCGCCTTCCTCGACGGAGGAGATGGGGTTTGTAACCGTAGCGAAGCGCAGGCTCGGCGGAGCGCGGCGGAGCCAATTCCACCCTGTCTGCAAATTCTCTATAATTTCAGATTTATAACAAAACCGTTTCGCATAGTAACGATGCACATCGTACCGCTCCACAACAAGACTTAAAACAGCTATCGAACTGCCCACTAAAACCGGTGTAGTATTGTCATTTCAGTCAGTTTTCCAACCTTAAGAAAGATTGGTATAGGCACTTGCTTAAGGAGGGGCTCGGTTGGTCCGGTTTGGATATTGAGGCCAACATTCTCAAACGCCATCGTACCTCGTTTGCCGACCGCTATCCGAAACTCATCTTGCCACGCGAAGTCGTCTGGTTTGATAAGTACTAGCCGTTCGGGAAGTGCCCAATCGGCCTTTGGCTCCTTCCTATGATCTCGATAATCGACCTTACCATAAACGACTTGGTCATAGTCGAGTTGAGAGGTGGGGTGGGCACGCTGCTTCAATCGGCTAACTAACAGTTCCGGGTTAGGTATCTCGACGCAGAATTTGCCAAACGACGCGGCAAGTTTGGCGGAGAGCTGATTGCTTGTGCAATAGACGAATATGTCGTTTTGGTTGACTGTCGAGTTGAAGCTGCCGCCATCAAGCCTGATGATGCGGCCGTCCTGCATATTCATCACTAGGCCATTTTGCGGGGCATAGGTCAAAATACCGTCACGCGGATCACCGCGAACACCGTCCGCTTCCCGTCCGCGAAAATGAGAAAGTGTCTGCATCATTAGCAAACCCTTTTTTATAAGCGCCAGCGCGTGGGCCTCTTCAGTGAAATACTTAAATATCGCCATACCAACTTCCTTAGACGGCTGAGCCACATCTTGTCTAAGTTGTCACCGCACCTAAACCTGTACCTTATACCAACGGCCG
>NZ_JAIXSV010000066.1 GCF_027484505.1 Asticcacaulis sp. | reverse complement strand
CTGGACGGGGTTCCGCATCGTGCCGACGGAGATGGAATTCTGGCGCGACAAGCCGTTCCGCCTGCACGATCGCCTGAAGTTTGAACGCGCCGGCGACGGGTGGGTTAAGTCGAAACTCTATCCGTAAAAAATACGAATTTTGAGCCCGTTCGGGCTCTTTCTTTGAACCACAGATTGCACAGATTACACAGATTTTGGTTTTCAGATTACCCTATTGGGGGGGGAATCTAAGGGCGCGCAGCGCCAATCTGTGCAATCTGTGTCATCTGTGGTTCTCAATAATGTCAAAGCGTCAGTTTGAGCCCGCCGCGTGGGCGCGACTTAGGGACCTGCGCATTGAAGGCACTAGCCAGCGGTCAAGGTACGACGCTCGTGAACGCGTAAGAATTTTCACCACGGATAGACACGGATGACCGCCTATCGGCGGTCGTCACGGATGGTTGGCGTGCGATTAAACCGGCATAAGCGCGGAATATCCGTGGGCTGCCCGCTGGCGGGCAGCATCCGTGCCTATCCGTGGTTAAGTCTTGCTGTTACCACCCCGACGGATCGGGGGAATAGAAGGGCCGCACGTCCGACACGCTGAGGCCCGCCGCATGGGCCGCCTCTATCCCTTCGTCGCTGTCCTCATAGGCATGGGCCTCAGACGGCGCGACACCCAGACGGCGGCAGGCCGCAAGGTAAAGGTCAGGGGCCGGTTTGCCGACGCCCGTATCTTCAAACGCTACCACCTCTTCAAAGCGCTCATAAAGCCCGATGGCCTTCAGCGTCGCCTCGACAATGCCCCTTTGTCCGCCGGAACAGACCCCTAGTTTCAGCTGGCCATAATAGGCCCTGACCAGCGCTTCGGTGGCCGGGATCGCCCGCACGGCGTCGATATGTTCAAGAAACAGAGGCGCGTTGCGTGCGGCGACGGCCTCGGCATCGAAGGCCACACCGGTATCTTGCGCCACCGCTTCCAGCAGGGCTTTGCGCGACCAGCCCAGACGCGCGGCGTAGAACTCGGTGCAAAAGTCGATTCCAAAGGGGGCCAAAGCCGCCCGAAACGCCCGGTAATGCGCGGCGAAGGTATCAGCCAGCGTCCCGTCGCAATCGAAGATCAGGGCTTTGGCGTGTGCGGGTGGGCGCAGCGAGTCAGCAAACATCATGCGAACTGTCTATACCAACCGCCCCGTCATGGCTTGACGAAAAGGCGTGGTGAGTCCAGACAGACGGGGTTTCCCCGTATCCTGAGTATCCTGCATGACCGACGCCCTTTCGCCCGACGCGCTACCTGACGCCCTTATTGCGCACCTGTCCGAAGGGGCTGATGACATCATCACCACCTCCTGCGCCGTGGTGATCCTGAAGGGCAAGCGCGCCTATAAGGTCAAAAAGAGCGTCGATTACGGCTTTCTCGATTTCACCTCGATCGAAAAGCGCCGCAAGGCCCTGCTGCGCGAATTGCGCTACAATCAGCGCATGGCCGCCGACATCTATCTGGGGGTTGAGGAGATCAGGGGCGAAAGCGTGCTGGTCATGCGCCGCTTCGATACGGCCGGTGTGCTGGCCGAACAGAGCCAGTCGCGCGCTGACTGGACGCCTGATCTCGACCTGATGCACGACCTGGGGCAGATCGTGGCGCAGTTCCATGCCGGGTCTGAAATCTGCCGCGACGCCGAACACGAATTCAACATCAAATACGTCATCGACTCCAACAAGAAGAATATCGAGGTCTTCCGCGACGAGCTGGGGGCCGAGGCGGTAGACGCCTATGACCGCGCCATTCAGGCCGCCTATGCGGAGCTGGTTGAGGATGTGAAGCGCCGCTTCTCTGAGGGCTATGTGCGGCACTGTCACGGCGATCTGCACCTCGGCAACATCCTGATCGAGAACGACAGGCCGGTGCTGTTCGACTGTATCGAGTTCAATGAGCGCCTGAGCCAGATCGACGTGCTCTATGACCTCGCCTTCCTGCTGATGGACCTGTGGGTGAGGGGGCATGACGCCGCCGCCAATACGGTGCTCAACATCTATGTCGAAAAGGCCGCGCGGCTGGAAGACGACATCCACAGCGTCTATGCCGGGCTGAACCTGCTGCCGCTCTATATGTCGGTGCGTGCCGGGGTGCGCTGCCACGTCAATGCCAATTACGGCGGCACGCCCAACTACGCCATGGAAAAGGCGAAGATGTATCTTCAGGCCGCCCACGCCTTCCTTCAGATGAAGCCGGCCGAGCTGCTGGCCGTCGGGGGGCTGTCCGGGTCGGGCAAGAGCACCCATTCGCGCCACATCGCCCCGCAGACGGGACGGGCCCCCGGTGCGCTGGTCCTGCGCTCAGATGAGATGCGCAAGCGCCTGTGGGCCTGCCCGGAGTTTGAGACCCTGCCGAAGGAAGCCTATACGCCGGAAGAGAATGCGCGCGTCTATAATCACATGTTCGATCTGGCCCGCACGGCGGTGCAAAGCGGTCAGTCGGTGATTCTCGACGCGACCTTCCGCAATCAGGACCGGGCGCGCGAAGCGAAGGCTTTGGCGGAAACGCAAGGCGTCGCCTTCAGGGCCTTGTGGATGGATGTTCCGGCGGATGAGCGTTTGCGGCGTGTCCTGCAAAGGCGCAACGACGTGTCGGACGCCACGCCGGACATTGCGGGGGCGCAGACCGATCCTCTGCTGGACACCACAATCTGGACCCTGACGCCGAACCCGTGAGCCGGCTCAGGGTAAATATCGCGTGAACGGGTGCATTTTTGACACCTTTCCTGCGTATTGTTCGCGCAACAACAGGTACACCGATGACGCGGCCTTGTGATTGTCAGAGGGTCGGGCCGGGGCACAGTAAAGAGTATAGGGCTGGGACAAAGTGTCTGACGAGATGACGCATTTTGACGGCGAAACCGCGGTGGATACTGGGCGGGCGCGCAAGAAGGGCTTTGGCTTTGCGCCGATCGCCTTTGTCATCAGCCTGTTTGCGCCCTTAACCTACCTCACGGCCATGCTGGCCACCCGCACCGGCTACATCAGCTACGATCTGGGCTTCAACACCATCGCCCTGAACTATGTGCCGAAGATGGCCACCCTGGCCATGATCCTGTCAGCCCTGTCCCTGCTGATCTCCCTGTTCAAGGCGCCGAAAACCTACGGACCGTGGGCCCTGGGCGCGGTACTGGTGTCGGGTTCGGTGCTGGCCGGTTACTACGCCTATGAGTTGCGGCTGAAGTCGAGTCCGCCGATTCACGAGGTGGCGACCGATTGGGAACGCCCGGTCACCTTCTCGACCAAGTTGATCGAGGCACGCGGTCCCGCGGCGCACGTGGTGGAAGACGCCCCCTATGTCGGGCGCAATGTCGCCTATGAATGGGCGGGTCAGTCGCTGGCGGCCATCAATGCCCAGACCTGCCCGCTGGCGTCTTCGGTTACGGGCCATACAAAAGACGCTGAGGCGGTGGCCCGCATCCTCAGAGAGCAGGGCTATGTGGTCTTCGGCAAATCCGACTGGCGCGTCGAAGCCACCTGGGAAGACCCATGGTGGGGCAACAGATCAGACATCGTGGTGCGACTCGATCCGGACAAGACCGATATCCGCTCGGTCAGCCGCGAGGAGGCCGTCGATCTGGGCGGCAATTGCCAGCGCGTCACGGCGCTGATCGCGCGCCTCAAATCATAGATTTTTTGCCACACAGGGCGACTTAACAGGGCGGCTTAAGATTTGCTTTACCCTCTCCATCTGTCGAGAGGAGCCCGTCATGCTGTCCCGTTTTGGCCTTTTTGTTTCAAAACGCGCCCTTTATCTGGCCACGGGCTGGCTGATCCTGTTTGCGGCGCAATTAAGCGTGGCCAGCTGCACCCCCGAACCTGTCACCGGCTACGCCGTGCGCATCAGCGCCGAACGCTGAGCCCCAAGCGTAACACCCGAATAAAACACCGATTTATGTGGGGACCAAAGGCCATCAGGGCGCGCCACATTCATGCTGCGATGCAACATAAAAAGTATTGAATCCTCAAAAAAAGTTTCTAAAGAAACAAATTTGCGTTTATCCAAAATTGGAGAACGGCCCTCAGAAGCTGCACTTTTGTGGGGATAAACGCAGCCTTTTATCTGCAAAAATTTGAAATCTTCCAGATATTTGTGAAGTTTCTGCTTCTAAAGATAGGGCGGCATACCTGCGTAAGGGCGGCGTCTTTTTTGTTAATAATTGAAAAAATTGGATATTTCAATTTTTCGCCCAGTTTGCGTTTCCACGGTGAACCTGTTGCGCCTTATTCACACCCTTCCGTTACCGGTGTGACTTAATTGGAACAGGTTACAATCGTTATTTAATCTTTCATGACGCACGATTGACGGAATTATGACGCGAGTGCCTTACTTCGCTCAACAGCCGGGATACGGCTGGATAACAATGGGCCCTGAACTCTCTGCGGGGCCCTAAATCCGGAGAACTAGAGTGATCAACAAATCGAAGCGATCAGGCCTGATGGTCTCGACGACGCTGTGCGGTGCGCTGTTGTCGGCGGTGGCCCTCACGGCACTCACCTCGGTCGTACCGACCGTTGCAGTGGCGCAGGACCTTACGTCGGGTACGCTGGCTGGTACCGTGAAGTCGGAAGAAGGCAAGGCGGCGGCGGGTGCCACCATCGTCATCACCGGTGAGTCGAACGGCTACAGCTCGACGACGAAGACCGATTCTAACGGTGCGTTCCAGTTGTCGCAGATCCCGTTGGGCCGTTACACTGTTTCCATCACGACGGCGTCGGGTGCCAAGGCTGAAGAAAGCGTTATCGTTACGCTGGGGTCCAAGTCGAGCTATGACTTCGTGGCTGGTGGTGCGGCGGTTGAAACCGTTGTGGTTCGGGGTAAGGCGCGTCGTAACCTCGACTTCGACCGTACGACAACCGGTTCGGTTCTCGACGTTCAAACCATCGCGAACCGCGTTCCGGTTGGCCGTTCGATTGAAGCCCTCGCGAACCTTGTTCCGGGCATCTCGATCAACGCCGTGTTTGGCCCGCCCTCGATTGCAGGGGCGTCTCCGGCTGAAAACATCTATTATGTCAACGGTATGAACGTTACGAACTTCCGTAACTTCCTCGGTGGCACGACCATTCCTTTCGACTTCTACGACCAGATCGAAGTCAAGACCGGTGGCTATTCGGCTGAATACGGCCGTTCGACCGGCGGTGCGTTCATTGCGACGACGCGTTCGGGTTCGAACACCTTCAAGGGTGGCGCTTCCTATTATTACATCCCGGAAAGCTTAGCCAGCAAGGGTGATTACGCTCCGGACAAGATCAACAATCAGCGCAGCCGCACTGAAATCCCGGATTCGTCTGAAGCCAACTTCTGGCTGTCGGGTCCGATCCTGAAGGATCATATCTACTTCTTCGCCTTCTACAATCCGCGCGATCTGAACAAGAAGAACGTCACCTACGATGCCAAGACAGGTCAGGTGTACAGCACCAGCACTGAGGCTCGTGATGATCCCTTCTGGGGCGGTAAGCTGGACTTCCAGCTCAACCCTCAGCAACGTCTGGAATACACCTACTTTACCGACAACCAGTCGGCCATCAAGCCGACGCTTTTTGCCAATCAGCCGACCAACAATGGTACGGTTGACGCGGCCACGGGCGGTGTAACCCGCATCGTCAAGTATACCGGCAAGTTCACCGACTGGTTTACGCTGTCGGCCATGTACGGTAACTCGACCTATAACCAGACGACGCTGTCCGATAAGGACCTGCAGCCGGCGGTTTATGAAAATGGCGGTATCGTGCGCGGTAACCCCGACCTTCAGATCAATACAGGTCGCGACGTGCGCAAGAACTACCGCATCGACGCCGACTTCTACTTTAACCTTGCCGGTAAGCACCACGTGAAGGTCGGCGCCGACCGTGAAGACCTCAGCGCGGTCAGCAACACCATCTATTCGGGTGGCGTTTATTACCGCTACTACACCGGCGCGCAGAACTGTGGTGGTACGGTTGTAACGAACTGCGTGCGTGTACGTAAGTACTCGAACTCCGGCTCGTTTGAAGTGCAGAACCAGGCCTTCTACATTCAGGACAGCTGGGATGTAACGGATCGCCTGAACCTGAGCCTCGGTGTCCGCAGCGACTCGTTCGATAACATGAACGCGGCCGGCGCGTCCTTCCTCAAGAAGGACAACATGATCTCCACCCGCGTCGGTATCGCCTACGACCCGACCGGTGACAAGTCCAGCAAGCTGACGGCCTTCTATGGTCGTTATTACCTGCCGATCGCTGCCAACACCAACATCCGTCTGGCTGGCGGTGAAGACTTCACGCAGGAGTTCTATAGCTACACCAGCCGTGATCCGAATACGCTTGTTCCGGTTCTGGGTACTTTCTACCGCAAGGAAATTCTGTCTGACGGCAAGATCCCGGATGCCTCTACGCTGGTTTCCGGCAATATCGATCCGCAATACCAGGATGAATACATCGTCGGTTACGAAAAGCGTATCGACAGCGGCTGGCGTCTGGGGGCGACCTTCACCTATCGCAAGCTGTCCGCGGTTATGGAAGATGCCGACATCGACTATACGCCGGCCTGTGCGGCTCTGGGCATCAGCGCAGCGAACTGCGGCTCCTTCGGTGGATCGGGCTACGTCCTGATCAATCCGGGCAAGGACCTTGTGGTTAAGCTGGGTGACTCCTTCGGCGGTGGCTGGGCGGGTAAGACCGTGACGGTTCCGGCTTCGGCTCTGGGCTTCCCGGAAGCGATTCGTAACTACCAGGCCCTGACGTTCAACTTTGACCGTCCGTGGGATGGTCAATGGTCGCTGGGCGGCTCGCTGACCCTGTCGCGCACCTATGGCAACATCGAAGGCGGCGTGAAGTCGGACAACGGTCAGGACGATACCGGCCTGACGCAGGACTTCGACGAACCCGGCTGGACCGATGGTTCCAAGGGTCTGCTGCCGAACCACCACGGCTACAACCTGAAGCTCTACGGCTCTTACAAGTTCAATGAGAACCTGCAAGGCGGCTTCAATGCCAACATCCTGTCACCGCGTAAGTACGGCTGTATCGGTGGCTATCCGTTCGATGACGGCCGCGCCTCTGACTCGACCATGACGGCCTGGTACTGCGGTGGCAAGCTGACGCCGCGCGGTGAGTCCTTCTCCGGTGACTGGATCAACACGCTCGACGTCAACCTGACCTGGTCGCAGCCGATCCCGATCGGTACGATCAAGATCACGGCTGATGCGTTCAACCTCCTGAACGCTCAGGGTGTGGATCAGTACGTTGAAACCGGTGAAACCTCGGTTGGTGTCGCAAGCCCGAACTATCGCTTGCCGGGTACCTATCAGGACCCGCGCTATGTCCGTATTGGTCTGAAGTACGAGTTCTAAGGGCTAACCCCTTTAGACGAAAAGAAACGGCGGCAGGGCAATCTGTCGCCGTTTTCTTTTGGAGTCACTGCCGTCGTGGGTCGGCAGAGGAGGGGCCACATGAAAGGGCCACAGACAAACAAAATGACTGATAAACAAAAACCGCGCCCGGAGGACCGGACGCGGTTTTTGTATCATCTGCCGTGGGGCGTGATCTTACTTGATCTTGCCTTCGCGGAATTCGACGTGCTTGCGCACGACCGGGTCGTACTTCTTCAGCACGAGCTTTTCGGTCTTGGTGCGGGCGTTCTTCTTGGTGACGTAGAAGAAGCCGGTGTCCGCCGTCGAGTTCAGGCGGATCTTGATGGAGGCGGGCTTAGCCATGGCGGAACCTTAACAAACGGATCGCGACCAACGGAATCTCCAGGCCGCACAAATATTCAGGAGCGCGGAAAATACGCATCCACGCGCGGAAGTCAATGGCCAATATGGCCTCGGTCTTCATTTACTTTTAAGAGACGGTCTCACCGCCGTTTGCCCTTCTTGGTCTTCGATTTTTCGGTAATGCCCTTCTGGCGCGCTTTGCCCGATTTGGGCCCGCCCTTGGGGCCTCCCGGCCCTTTACGGCGCAGCGCCGTATCGACGCGCGAGCGCACGCCCAGACGCGGGCGCGGAGCGTTGGGATCGGGGGCTTCGGGTTCGGACAGGGCCTTAAAGACCAGTCCGCCGGTCATCGGCATGGCCTCCAGCAATTGCACCTCGATCTTTCGCCCCAGCGTCCAGCGGCGGTGATGGCGTTCCCCCACCAGCGCGTGGGCCGTGTCATCGTGGATGTAATAGTCATCCACGAAGGACGAGGCCGGGATGATGCCGTCGGCCCCCGTCTCGGTCAGCTTGACGAACAGGCCAAAGCGCGTGACGCCGACGATGCGGCCTTCGAACGTCGCGCCCACCTTGTCTTCGAGGAAGGCCGCCACATAGCGCTCTATGGCCTCGCGTTCGGCCTGCATCGAGCGCCGCTCGGTGGTGGTGATGTGCTCGGCCGTATCGGCCATGGTCTTGACCTCGTAATCGGTCAGGCCGTCGTCGCCCAGCCTGAGCGCGCGGATCAGGGCGCGGTGCACGATCAGGTCGGCATAGCGGCGGATCGGCGAGGTGAAGTGGGCATAGCGGTCGAGATTAAGCCCGAAGTGGCCGAAATTCTCGGCACTGTAATGGGCCTGCATCTGGGTGCGCAGCACGACCTCATTGATGATTTCGGCGTGCGGCCCGTCCTTCTGGCCGTTGAGCAACTGATTGAACCGCTCGGTGCGCGGCGGCTCGCCCTTGTTCCAGGGTAATCCAATCGTGGCCAGAAAATCGGCCAGATTGCCGACCTTTTCGAGGCTGGGCTGTTCGTGGACGCGATAGATCAGCGGCGTCTTATGCTTTTCCAGCGTTTCGGCGGCGCAGACATTGGCCTGAATCATCATCTCTTCGATGAGCTGATGCGCCTCAAGGCTGACGCGGGCGGTAATGGCCACGACATTGCCCTCAGAATCGAGCTGCACCTTGCGCTCAGGCGAGTTGATAGCCAGAGGCTGCCGCTCGCGCCGACCGCGGCCCAGACAGGCGTGCGCGGCCCACAGGGGCTTCAGGAGCGTGTCGAGGATCGGCTGCGTCTTGTCATCGGGCGTGCCGTCGATAGCCGCCTGCGCCTGCTCATAGGACAGTTTGGCAGCGGAGCGCATCAGGCCGCGCACAAACTGATGGCCGATCTTCTTGCCTTCGGCATTGAAGACCATCCGCACGGCCAAAGTCGCGCGGTTCTCGCCTTCCTGAAGCGAGCACAGGCCCGACGACAGTACGTGCGGCAGCATGGGCTCCACGCGGTCGGGGAAGTAGGTCGAATTGCCCTTTTCGCGGGCGTCGCGGTCCAGTGACGAGCCCGATTTGACATAATGAGCTACGTCGGCAATGGCCACCCACACCACATAGCCGCCGGGATTGTTGGCGTCATCGTCGGCATGGGCATAGACGGCGTCGTCGTGGTCGCGGGCGTCCTGTGGGTCAATGGTGATCAGCGGCAGGTGGCGCAGGTCCTCGCGCCCTTTCAGGTCCGGGGCCTGCGCGGCCTCGGCCTCGGCTTCGGTGGCGGTGTCGAACCCGACCTTCAGCCCATGGGCATGGATGGCCATGATCGAGGCGATGCGCGGCGAGTCTTCCTTGCCGATCACCTCGATCAGCTTGGCGGGCTTGGGGCCATAGCGGTGGTTGCCGCCCTGCGGCGCGGCGATCACCACATCGCCCTCTTCGAGGGCGTCGATGGCCCCGGCGACGAGGGTATAGTTGTCCTTAGACTTGCGATCGACGCTTTCTAGGCGGATGTCGCGCGGGCCCTTGCGCGCCTTACCGATGCGCACCACGCCGATCAGCTTGGGCGCGCCCTGATCCAGCACCTTGACGAGGTGGGCGATCCACTCTTCAGAGGTCTGCTCAAAGCGCACATAGATGCGGTCGCCGACGGCCGGCGGCGTCTGGGCGATGGCTTTTTTCAGCGGGGCGAGGCGGGCCAGAGGCGGCTTGTGCTTCAGCTTGGGGTCATCAGATTTGCCCCATTTGACCCACAAATCGCCGTCGATGTCGCGCTCGACCACCTCGGCGACGCCGGTTTCGGGCAGGGCGCCGACGGCCCCGAACGATTTGCGCCCGCTCTTGTTCAGCTTGCCGGAGTCGGCCAGTTGCTTGAGCCTTTGGCGCAGGGCGCGGCGGTCTTCGCCCTTGAGGCCAAACTGCTTGGCTAGGGCGCCGACATCCAGCTCACGGGCGGACTTCAGAACGTCGAGGAGGGTGTCGTCATCCGGCAAACCAGAGGTGGCGCGGGGCGTAGAGGGTGTTTTCATGAGTCGCACTGTAAAGGGTTTGGCGACGCGAGGCGATGGAATTTCGCACGGCGGTTATGACATGGGCCGAGAGGGCGCAGATGTCACCACCTGCGCCGAGTTATGGGGTTTGGGGCCAACTGGCCCCAAGACCTTTATCTTTTACGCCTCCGCCTTGGTCTTTTTCGCAGGTGCTTTCTTGGCGGTGGTGGCTTTCTTCACCGCCGGTTTTTTCGCGGCAGCCGCCTTTTTTGCCGGGGCTTTTTTGGCCGCCGTCTTTTTCACGCCGCCCTTGGCCTCAATGAGCGCCAGCGCCTGTTCCAGCGTGACGTCTTCGGGCGCAGTGTCCTTGGGGATGGTAGCATTGACCTTGCCGCACTTGACATAGGGGCCATAGCGACCGGCCATGACCTGAATGGCGTCGCCCGATTCCGGATGCGCCCCCAGCTCTTTCAGCGGCGCGACCGATGAGGCCTTGCCCTTGGCATTGGCGCGCTTTTCGGCCAGCAGCACGACGGCACGGTTGAGGCCCACTTCGAAAATATCATCGAAGCTCGGCAGGTTGGCATAGGTCTTTTCGTGCTCGATAAACGGCCCGAAGCGGCCAAGCGCCGCCGTAATCGTCTTACCGTCTTCCGGGTGGTCGCCGACTTTTCGCGGCAGAGACAAAAGTTTCAGCGCGCGGTCGAGATCAATCGACGCCGGGGGCCAGGCCTTGGGCAGGGAGGAACGCTTCGGCTTGTCGTCTTTCGACTCCGCTTCGCCAAGCTGCACATAGGGGCCGAAGCGCCCGATTTTGAGCGCCACCACCTTGCCGGTTTCCGGATCGCTGCCCAGTTCGCGGTCACCAGAGGCGGCGGCCTCTTCGGAGGTGTTTTCCGGGTTGCCGACGGGGCGGGTATATTTGCATTCCGGGTAGTTGGAGCAGCCGACAAAGGCCCCGAAGCGCGAGGTCTTCAGGCTCAGTTGACCCGTGCCGCAGGTCGGACAGGCGCGCGGATTGGAGCCATCGCCCTTGTCCGGGAAGATGTGTGGGCCCAGCGCGTCATTGAGACGGTCCAGCACTTCGGAGACGCGGAATTCGCTGATTTCACCGGCCTTGGCGTGGAAATCCTGCCAGAATTCGCGCAGCAGCGCCTTCCAGTTCAGATCGCCCGCCGAAACGAGGTCGAGCTTTTCTTCGAGGTCGGCAGTAAAATCGTACTGCACGTAGCGCGAGAAGAACTGATCGAGGAAGGCGGTGACCAGACGGCCCTTGTCTTCCGGGATAAAGCGGTTCTTGTCCATGCGCACGTAATCGCGGTCGCGCAGCACGCTGAGGATCGAGGCGTAGGTCGAGGGGCGACCAATGCCCAGTTCTTCCATGCGCTTGACCAGCGAGGCTTCGGAATAACGCGGGGGCGGTTCGGTGAAGTGCTGCGCCGGCTTGATGTCGTGCACATCGACCAGCGTGCCGGTGCGCAGTTGCGGCAGGCGGCCACCGTCCTCGTCCGTCTCGTCGTCCTTGCCCTCTTCGTAGAGCGCCAGATAACCGTCGAAGGTGATGACCTGACCCGTGGCGCGCAGACCGATCGACTTGTCCTGATTGAGGAGGTCGATCGTGGTTTTTTCGACGCGGGCGGCCTCCATCTGGGCGGCCATGGTGCGCTTCCAGATCAGTTCGTACAGACGCGCCTGATCGCCCTCAAGGCGCAGGGTTTCAGGACGGCGATAGAGCGAGGTCGGGCGGATGGCTTCGTGGGCCTCCTGCGCGTTCTTGGCCTTGACCTTGTAATGGCGCGGCTCGGACGGCACGTAGGCGCTGCCGAAGCGCTCACCGATCACATTGCGGATTTCGGTGATGGCCGCCGGTTCAATATAGACGCCGTCGGTCCGCATATAGGTGATCAGACCGGTCGTTTCGCCACCAATATCAACGCCTTCATAGAGTTTTTGCGCCGTCTGCATGGTGCGCTGCGCGGAGAAACCCAATTTACGCGCCGCTTCCTGTTGCAGGGTCGAGGTGGTGAAGGGCGGGGGCGGGGTGCGCTTGCCCGGCTTCTGCTCGACCGATTCGACGGCGAATTTCGACAGCGAGATGGCCTTGCGCGCGCCTTCGGCCTTTTCGGCGTTGTCGAGGTCGAACTTGGCGAGTTTCTTGCCGTTCAGGACGTTCAGACGCGCCGTAAAGGGCGGCGAATTGGCCGAGACCTCGGCATCGACGGTCCAGTATTCTTCGGACTTGAACTTTTCGATCTCAAGCTCGCGATCGACGACGATCTTGAGCGCCACCGACTGCACGCGGCCGGCCGAACGCGCACCCGGCAGCTTGCGCCACAGGACCGGTGACAGGGTAAAGCCCACAAGGTAATCAAGCGCGCGGCGAGCCAGATAGGCCTCGACCAGCTCCATGTCGATCTGACGCGGGGCGGCCATGGCCTCACGCACGGCGGAGGCCGTAATGGCGTTGAAGGTGACGCGCTCGACGATCTTTTCCTTCAACACCTTCTTTTTATTGAGCACTTCCAGCACGTGCCAGGAAATGGCCTCGCCTTCGCGGTCCGGGTCGGTGGCCAGGATCACGCGGTCGGACTTCTTCGCGGCGTCAGCGATGTCGCTCAGGCGCTTGTTGGCCTTGGCGTCCACCTCCCAGCTCATGGCGAAGTCTTCGTCCGGTTTGACCGAGCCGTCTTTCGAGGGCAGGTCGCGCACATGGCCGTAGGAGGCCAGCACGGTATAGTCCTTACCCAGGTATTTGTTGATGGTTTTGGCCTTGGCCGGGCTTTCGACGATGACGAGGTTCATGAGGTCTTTAATAGGAGGAAAACCGACAATAGCAATAAGCGGTCGCTGAAAATTCCCGCCAACATGGGCTTGTGCGGCCAGCGTGTCAACGCAGAGGCGAAATTCAACCGGACGTCAGGCCATTTTGGCGGTTGCAACTTAAAGTTAAATGGGGATATGGTTCAGGCTTAAGTCGAATAAAAACAGACCCAGATAATCTCATGAGTGACACCCCTGCGCCCCTGCCGGAACCCACGGCCTATATTACCGACTCCGAACAGCGGGAGGCCGTGATCCGCTATATCCGCGATATGACGAAAGAGCTGTCGGTGCTGGCCGAACGGGCGCAATGCCCGCCGCTGAGCGACTGCCTGCGTAAGGCCTATCAGAAGGCCAGTAATCTGTAAGGCAGTCAGGCGCGGATATACTGTCCGTCGGAGGTCGTAACGATCAGACCGGCGATTTCCAGTTCCCCCAGCGCCGCCAGACCGACATGGGCCGGGGCCCCGCTGAGGCGCAGCAGGTCTTCGCGCGGGGTGGGGACGGGGCTGATAAGGCTCAGAAGGCGGTCACGCAGGGAGTCGATGGCCTCATCGAGGTCCGTATCGTCAAAGGCGCTGAGGGCATGTAGTGGCACCACGGGCGTGGGGCGCTCAAACAGCGTCATCTGGGCGTCGAGCGTGCGCAGGATGTCGTCCATGCCTTCGCACAGGGTGGCACCCTGCCGGATCAGGTCATTGGTGCCGCGGCAGCGCGGGTCGAGCGGCGAACCGGGCACCGCAAACACCTCACGCCCCTGTTCGTTGGCCAGTCGCGCGGTGATCAGAGAGCCGGATTTCAACTCGGCCTCCACCACAATCGTGCCGCGCGTCAGGCCACTGATGACCCGGTTGCGGCGCGGAAAGTCTCCGGCGCGGGCGCGATACCCCACCGGGCTTTCGGAAATCAGCACGCCGTAAGTGCGGATGGCCTGATAGAGGTCGGCATTGTCGGGCGGATAGATGTCATCGACGCCACCGCCCAGCACGGCCGCCGTCCCGGTCTTGAGGCTGCCCGTATGGGCCTGTGTATCTATGCCGCGCGCCAGCCCGGAGACGACGAAAAAGCCCGCTTCGCCCAGCTCTCTGGCCAGGGCGTGCGCAATGCGTTGACCGGCGGCGGAGGCATTGCGCGCGCCCACTATGGCGATGGCGCGCTCCGGCAGAGCGGTTTGTTCGCCCAGCATCCACAGGACGGGCGGTGCGGCGGAGATTTCGGCCAGCAGTTTGGGATAGGCGGCGTCCCCCAGCACCACCAGACGCGCCCCGGCGGCGCGACCCCGCGCCATTTCCGCTTCAACGGCCTCGATGGGGGCGGGGACGATGCCGCCCCCGGCGCGTTTGGCGATCAGGGGCAGGTTTTCGACGGCCTTCACGGCGCTGCCGAAGCGCAGGATAAGCTGATGGAAATGCACCGGGCCGATACGATGGGTGCGCGCCAGCCGCAACCGCGCAAAGCGTTCCGCCTCGCTGGTGCAGGCCGGAAAGCGTCCGAAAAAGTCCTCCCCCCCGTCGCTCATGGCGTCAGGCGTCCGCGGCGGGTTCGGCGCTTTTTTTCTTGCCGATTTTCGGTTCCTCGCCCTTGAGCAGGCGGCGGATATTGTCGCGGTGGCGCACATAGATCAGCACCGACATGAACAGGGCCATGACGACGAAGGCGTGCGGCTGATCGGTCACGAGGCCCAGCGGCGCGATCAGGGCGGCGGCCACCAGCGCGCTCAACGACGAAATGCGGAAGATAAAGGCGGTCAGAAGCCACGTCCCGGCGGCCAGCAGCCCCATCGGCCAGGCAGCGGCAAACAGGGTGCCGAGGAAGGTTGCCACGCCCTTGCCGCCCTTGAATTTCAGCCAGACGGGAAAGAGGTGGCCTAAAAACGCCGCCCCTCCGGCCAGCGCCATGCCGGTCTGACGGGTCGCCTGATCGACGCTGAGCAGCAGGGCGAAGGCCAGTCCCACCGCCATCGCGCCCTTGCCCGTATCGCCCAGAAAGGTGATCAGGGCCAGATCCTTACGCCCCGTTCTTAAGACATTGGTGGCACCGATATTGCCCGAACCGATGCTGCGGATGTCGATACCGGCCAGCTTCGTCGTCACGACGCCAAAGGGGATCGACCCCAGCAGGTAGCCGCCGATCACGGCAAGGGCAAAGATGGTCCAGTCGGGCAGAGGCATCGCAGGGCTTTCAATCATACCAACGGCCGAAGATGCTGACCGCATCCGGCCGTTGAAAACTCGATACTGTCTCATATGTATCAGAGACATGAGACCTTATCGAAAGGCATACCAAGAGTCATTTTCAATGACCCTTGGTATCAGGCCTGATAGACGATTCGCCCGTCCACCAGAGTCAGCTCTACCTTGCCCTGTAATGTGCGGTTTTCAAAGGGGGAGTTCTTCGATTTCGACAGGATGTCGCTTTCGCGCAAGGCAAAGGGCGCGTCGATATCCACCACAATCAGGTCGGCGGGCGCACCGGGCGACAGCCGCCCGGCCTCCAGACCGATCAGTTGTGCCGGATTGATCGTTACGGTGCGCAGCAGGTCGATCAGCGGAATCTCCCGATCGTGGTGCAGGCCGATCAGGGCCGCCAGCAGGGTTTGCAGGCCGATTGCGCCCGGCTCGGCTTCGGAGAAGGGGCGGCGCTTGTCTTCGGCGGGCAGGGGCGTGTGGTTCGACACCACTACGTCGATCAGGCCATCGGCCAGAGCCTCGACCAGAGCGATGCGATCGTCTTCGGAGCGCAGCGGCGGATCAAGGCGATAGAAGGTGCGGTAATCGCCAATGTCGATTTCGTTGAACACCAGATGGTTGATCGAGGCCGAGGCATAGACGTCAAGCCCCTTCGCCTTGGCCTGAGCGATGGCCTTGATGGCTCCGGCGGTGGTGATCTGATCGACCAGCAGCCGCGCCCCGGTCAGCTCGACCAGAGCCAGATCACGCTCCAGCGCGATGCGCTCCGCCAACGCCGAGACGCCCGAAAGCCCCATACGCGCCGCCATTTCACCGGAGGTGGCGACCGCGCCTTCGGACAGCCACGGCTCCTTGGGGCGGTGGGCGATCAGGGCGTTGAAGCCGTTGGCGTAAGAGAGGACGCGGGCCAGCACCTTGGAATTGATGATCGGGCGTTCGACATCGGTGAAATAGACGGCCCCGGATTCGCTCATCAGGCCGATTTCGGCCATCTGCTTGCCATTATGGCCTTTGGTGGCGGCGCCGGCGGGATAGACGTGAACCAGCTCGATATCGCGGGCGCGGCGCAGGATGAAATCGACCATGGCCGGCTCGTCGATCACCGGGTCGGTGTCGGGCTGCACCACCATCGACGTTACTCCCCCGGCCGCAGCGGCGCGGCTGGCGGATTTCAGCGTCTCCTTGGGCTCGGCCCCCGGTTCGCCCGTTTTGACGCGCAGGTCAATCAGGCCAGGACACACCACCTTGCCGTCGCAGTCAATGACCTTCATGTCGGCGGAGCCCGACGGCAGGTGCGCCGTGTGCAGCACCTCGGCAATGACCCCTTCGGTGAGGATCAGGCTGCCCGGGCCATCATAGTCGCTGGCCGGGTCGATCAGGCGGGCGTTCACAAGGGCTATGGGTTGCGATTGTTTTAGCATGGGGTTGCCCCTTCATAACTTATACCTCCCCGACGTGTCGGGGAGGGGGACCGCACAACTGAGCGCAGCGAAGGCGATGCGGTGGTGGGGGTTCTTAAATCAAATTCAGCGGACGGAGCGGCTAGCTGACGACGCGAGCCCCCACCCCCACATCTCACCTGCCTAACGGCAGGCTCGTGCGGTCCCCCTCCCCGGTACACCGGGGAGGTAGAAGGCATGGTGACCCTCATCGGTCGGTCTCCAGACGCGCGGCCAGCGAGGCCAGAACGGCCATGCGCGCAGCGACGCCCATCTCCACCTGATCCTGAATGAGCGAGATCGACAGATCATCGGCCACTTCGGAGTCGATTTCGACGCCGCGGTTCATCGGGCCGGGGTGCATGACGCGCACATCCGGCGCAGCGACGGCCAGCTTTTCACGATCCAGACCGAAATAGCGGAAATATTCGCGGGTCGAGGGGATGAAGGCCCCGTCCATGCGCTCAAGCTGAAGGCGCAGCATCATCACCACATTGGCCCCGGTAATCCCGGCCTTCATGTCGTGGTAGACCTCAACGCCCCATTCGTCGGCGTCGCCGGGGATGAGGGTCGGCTGCCCGACCAGACGCACATTGGCGCCCATCGCGTTGAGCAGGATGACGTTGGAACGCGCCACGCGGCTATGGGCGACATCGCCGCAAATGGCGACCGTCAGGCTATCGACATGGCCGAAGGCGCGGCGGATCGACAGCATGTCAAGAAGGGCCTGAGTGGGGTGCTGATGCTGACCGTCGCCGGCATTGACGACGCTGCACCCGACCTTCTGCGCCAGAAGCTGGGCTGCCCCCGACGCCGAATGGCGCACGACCAGCAGATCAGGCTTCATGGCATTGAGCGTCACCGCGGTGTCGATCAGGGTCTCGCCCTTGGCCACGCTGGAGGTGCGCGGGTTCATATTGACCGTATCGGCCCCCAGACGCTTCCCCGCCAGTTCAAACGACGACATGGTGCGCGTCGAGTTTTCGAAGAACAGATTGACCTGCGTTCGCCCCTTGAGCAGGTCGAGTTTCTTATTGGTCCGCCGGTTCAGTTCCACGAACACGTCGGCCAGATCGAGCAGGGCCACAATGTCGGGCGGATCAAGGTCCTGCGCGGCATTGAAATGCCGTTTGGGGAAGGGAAAGAGGCGCGACTGGAGCATCTCCAGCAACACCTGCGGATCTTGGGGGGCAGTGCGCGTCATAAAGGGCGGCTATACCCCACGACTCAAGGGGAGGGAAGGGGCGAACGGTTTAAAGTTTCAACTAAACCGTCACGCCATTTTTGCTCACCGACGCCATGGTAAGCATCTACCTCAATTTTAGTGCCGTAACTTTGCCACGGCTTCGCGCTGGATTGGGCTGAGGGCCGGCGTTATTTGTGTCATAGACATCGCCAGATATATAAAGTGTTAGGTTAGGTGACAATGAAAGTGTACCTGAAGCCGGATAACTCCATCTGGATGTATGGTCTTTCAGATCAATCGCGTAAATGGCTTTGTCCGTTCCAACAAAGGCCAGATTATTCGTAATAATGACATTGCGATGGAAATATTCGCCTGCAGGAGGCGTCCACGACCAGAGTACGGCACCTGTGGTTTCGTTTATGGCGTCAAAGCTGTTTGGATTGTTGCGAGCGGCATAGAGCACTCCTTTCGCTAAGGCGGGGCTGGTGAAATAGTTATTTGCTGTTTTCCACTGATCCGAATTGGCATTGAGGCTGTAGCTCACTAGCGGACGTTGATTGTAGTGTTCAGAATTTACGGTGTTTACAGGATAACTCGTTGTTCCACTGTATGAAATAACGTTAGACTGCCCGCCAAGTATTACCCCTGCTCCAATGTCGTATCCCGCCCAGGTGGAATATGGATCAAGCAGACTTTTGACGAGTGCGCCATCCGATGCGCGGACGACATTCAGGTATTTTCCGTTGTAATAATACACATAAGTACCGTCTGTGGCGGAGTACGTAGTGCCATAGATTGTATAAACAGTATTGTGTTTCCATTGGGTTGCGCCCGTGGCTGAGTAACCATATAGTACGGTGCCGAACTGGCCTCCATAGAAGAAAATGTTGTCGGCCGTAACAGTTGGGTAATCGCCCTGAATCCATTGCGTATCAAAATCGTAAGATATTGACATGGTGCCATTGGCGGCATTTATCACATGTAGCTTTCCTATTTGAGATGAGCTTACAGTGGCCGCATATATCTTACCGTTAGCTAGGGTCGGTTGACCCACCTTGGCCATATCCCCTAAATTATAAGTCCACTTTTGAGAGCCGTCAGCTTCATTGAAGGCGACGATTGAAGTTGGGCGATTCAGATTAAAGTTATTTGGTATCTGTGTGGTAACATAGGCCGTTCCGTTATCGGCAATGACCGCTGATACGGCCGAACTGATCGCCGGGCTCCATTCCCACGCACGAGCGAATTTGCTGACGTCTAGAGTGACTGGCACATAGCCTGTTTGCAGGTTGGTCCGCTGATACCTCCCCCAATCTTTCAATTTTATAGTCAGGCTGTAAGGTAAGGTAGCTGTCGAACCCGGATACACCTGAGTGCAGCCTGCATCTTGACAAAGCCTAAAAGTAATAGACCCTGTAAATACACCCCCGCCTATGTCGGCGAGCGGGCGTGCGGTTATATTGTATCCTGTAGATATAGAGCCTGTAACTGTTACTGAGCTAAAAACAGACTTATCATATTGCACATCGGTCAGAACATTTGTGTTTGATGTCCCCGAAACCGCAGCAACTGCGGTTATATCTGGTGGCGTCTCATCCTCATTTATCACTGCCGGGACGCTTTGTTGCGATAAAACTACACTTAGGGATGGAAGTGATGGTTGGGTTGGCGTTGTGCCTACGCTTGTATTCCCTCCACCTCCTCCTCCACAGCCTGAAAGTAACACCGCCATGGATGTAACCCAAAACGCATGTCTCATATCAGTTCCCCCTCGTTTTAAAACCAAACGGTTATTTATGGCGAAATTAATATGACACCGCCAAACGGTCAAGTTTGTATGGATGCACGCGATGGTGTAGTTTTTTGTGACGTTTCAAGCCGAAAAGTGGATGCCACTTTTCGGCTTGAAGCTCTGATGGCTGAACTGCAAAAACAAACTCTTGTTAATTTGTTCGTAATAAAAAGGCGCTGTTTCGGTTACACGATACAGTGCAGTTTTATCTTATATCTCAGGTTTTATCCGGGCCTACTTCAGCGACGCGATGTCGATGACAAAGCGGTAGCGCACGTCGGACTTGATGACGCGCTCATAGGCGGCGTTGATGTCCTGAATGTCGATCAGCTCGATATCCGAGACGATGTTGTGTTCGCCACAGAAGTCGAGCATTTCCTGCGTTTCCTTGATCGAGCCGATCATCGAACCGGCGAGGGTCTTGCGGCCGGGGATCAGAGAGAAGGCGTGCACCGGGATGGGGTTGTCCGGCACGCCGACCAGCACCATGGTGCCATCGACCTTGAGCAGCCCCAGATAGGCGTTCCAGTCGATCGGGGCCGACACCGTATTGATGATCAGGTCGAAGCTGCCCGCCAGAGTCTTGAACGTCTCGGCGTCATTGGTGGGGTAGTAGTGATCGGCCCCCAGACGCAGGGCGTCGTCCTTCTTGGCCAAAGACTGGCTGAGCACCGTGACCTCGGCCCCCAGCGCGTGGGCCAGCTTGACGCCCATATGGCCAAGCCCGCCCAGACCGATAATGGCGACCTTTTTGCCCGGCCCGGCGTTCCAGTGCTTCAGCGGTGACCACAGGGTGATCCCGGCGCACAGAAGCGGCGCGGCGGCGTCCTTCGGCAGGTGGTCCGGCACGCGCAGCACATAGCCTTCCTTGACCACGATATGGTCGGAATAGCCGCCATAGGTCGGCTGACCGTCGGCATCCAGATTGTTATAGGTCTGAATCAGGCCCGGCAGATACTGTTCGCGGTCCTCGTCGCGGGTCTGACAGTTGACGCAGGAATCAACGAAGCAGCCGACTCCGACCGTGTCGCCTTCTTTGAATTTGGTCACCTTCTTGCCGACCTGACGCACGCGGCCGACGATTTCGTGGCCGGGCACCTGCGGATAGATGCCGGGGAACCATTCGTCGCGCACCTGATGGATGTCGGAATGGCAGACGCCCGAATAGAGGATGTCGATGACCACATCGTCTTCGTTGGGGGCGCGGCGTTCAAAGGTAAAGGGTTCGAGCGGGGCCTTGGGCGAAGGCGCGGCATAGGCTTTGGCGAGCGTCATGGGAAATCCTTGCAAAATCGGAAGCGTTCGGCCGCAGGAAAGGCGTGGCTTGAGCCGTTACGGCTGAGGCGGGCGAACGGATCGGATATAGGAAGCGTGCCGGGGCCTTGCCAGCCCGAAGCTGTGTGCAAATTTATGTAAGTAGGTGGTAGAGCCACAGCAGGAAGGGCAGGCTGATCAGGCTGAGCGAGGTGGTCAGCGCCACGATCCCGGCCATCAGCGGCGCGTCACCGCCCATGTGGCGGGCCTGGACATAGGCGACGGCGGCGCACGGGGCGGCCCCGCAGCACAGGGCCACACCCTGCGCTAGGGCATCGCCGCCAAACAGCCGACACAGGCCCCAGCTGATCAGCGGCACGATCAGCACCTTGAACGCCGAGGTGGCGACGACCAGCAGCGGCTGGCTGCGGATATAGGCGAAGTTCAGCCCGGCCCCGGCCAGAATGAGGCCCGTGGGAATGGCCGCATCGCCCAGCATCTTCAGGTCTTTTTCGATAAACGGCACGGATGGCGCGCGCACCACGTTGAGCGCCAGCCCGATCAGACACGACAGGAAGATCGGGTTGGTGAACAGGCGCGCCATGACGCCGCGAAAGCTGCGGTCCACCGTGTCTTCGCCTTCGGGCTGCCCCCAGCGGGCCAGCACCAGTATCGAGGCCATATTGCTCAAGGGGATGAGCGCACTCATGGCCACGGCGGCCAGGCCTACGGCCTGTGCCCCGAAGATCGAGGTGGCAATGGGCAAAAAGACGAAGGAGTTGAAGCGGATCAGGCCCTGAAAGACGCTGGTGTAGGTCGGGCCGGACAGGCGCAGCACCGGTTTCAGGGCAAAAGCGATCAGGATGGACAGGGCCAGCGACGTACTGACGGCCAGACTGATCGGGCCGGCGCTGAGGCCCGACAGGTCGGCGTGCCAGATGGCCGGAATCAGAAAACCCGGGTAGAAGACATAGACGGCGATGCGCTCAATCGGCCCCCAGACCGACGGCGGCAGAAACCCCGAAACCTTCAGCCCGAAGCCCAGCGCGATCAGCAGAAACACCGGCAAGATGCCGTTGATGAAGATGTCGGGCGTCATTTTTTATCCCTCACGCCCCTGTTGCGGCGCGACAGGCTCCGGAAGGGCGGCGAAGGCTCGCCGGGGCGCGCTTGCGCCCTTTGGCAGACGCAATGGGCTCATGTGGCGCTTCTTATGCGGTCGAGCGCGCCCTGAAGAATATAGGCGGCGGCAGAACGGTCGATGACCTCGGCGCGTTTGGCGCGCGTCAGGTCGGCCTCTTCGATCAGAAAGCGGTTCATCACCGACGACGACCAGCGCTCGTCCCAGAAGGCGATGGGCAGGTCGGGCTCAAGACCTGCGGCGGCGAACTTTTCCGCGGGCAGGCGCAGCAGGTTGCGGGCAAAGGCGCGCACCGACTGACAGCGCGGGCCTTCGGTGCCGTCCATATTGACCGGCAGGCCGATGACGAGGCCCGACGCTTCGCGCTGCTTCATCAGCAGCAACAGGCGTTCGGCCTCCTGCGTGAACTTGCTCTTTTTGATCAGCTCCAGCGGCGAGCCGATGCTTAAGGAAATGTCGCTGACGGCGACGCCGATGGTCTTTTCCCCCAGATCGAGCCCGATCAGGGCGCGGCGCGGCGGCAGGGCGGCTTTCAGTTCGGTGATGTCAAGTATGGCCATGCGAGGCGGTGTGGCGCGCGGGCGTAAGCGAGTCAACCGCAAATGCAGCGGCGTTGCCCCGAATGTGGCGCGATTGTGAATTACGCTTATGTAATTAATGAATTGAATGTAATCTATTGCGCTTATTTAATAATAAAATTCTGGATTTTTACTTCTGATTGCGGGATTTGAGTGTCTATCCAAAGCAACGGGAGATAACAAAATGCCGAAAACAATACTGATGTGTGTCGCGGGTGTCATGCTGCTGACGGGCGGGAGCGCCGTGGCCGCAGAGGAACTGCCGCAAAAGACGATCCGCTTCGCGGATGCCAACCTCAATGATCCCGCGCAGGCGAAACAGGTGCTGAGGCAGATCCGCACGGCCGCCAAAGAAGTATGCGCCGAGGGGCTGGTCTCCCCTAACGGCTGGGTCATCACGGATCGTCAGTGCGAACGCGCTGCCGTTCGGGAGGCGGTCCACAAGGTCGGGCATCCGGGCCTGAGTCGTGTCGCAGTTGAGGCGGGTGACGTCCGCGGGGACGGTTCGTCGCCTATTCTCGGTCAATGGGCGGAAAAGTAGTTTTCTGTACAAAATGTAATAATTGACGTGCGCGTCGGCCTTTGCAGGTCGGCGCGTTTTCATTTCAAAATATACCATTCAATAAACTGTCACAAAATAAACTAACAAAATTTCATGAACTGAAATTAATAGATGGCAAAGATTTAATAATAAAATCATGGATTCTGTTTTTCGTCTGATTTATTGAATGCATCACAAGTTAAGCGTCCTCAAACATTCAATAAGGAGCGGGTTATGAAGGTAGTGGTTTTTGTTCTTGGTGCGGCGCTGTTGTCCGGCGCGTCCATGGCTCAGGCGGAAACGGTGGAGACGCGGCGTGTGGCCACGCGCGATCTCGACCTTTCGACGCCGAAAGGCGTAGAGCGGCTCTATAGCCGTATCCAAAGCGTCGCCGAAGACGTGTGTCAGTCATCCGAGGGGCCGCTGACGGCGGCCGAAGCCGAGCGCGTGTGTCAGGTGAAAGCTGTCGATGAGGCGGTCAGCCGCTTCAATTCACCCCTGCTGAACCGCCTGCATGCGGCGCACGCCCCGGCGCAGGTCCAGGGTGAGATGCGTCTGGCCGAACAGTCGGCAAAGACCACGCTGCGTGGCAAGTAATCGTCGTTCTTATTTCACACAATACTGGAGACTAACCATGCTTATGAAGCTCACCGCCCTGACGACTCTGGCCCTGTCGCTCAGCCTTGTCACCCCTGTATCCGCCGAACAGCGTGACATTGAAACCCGTGCCGTGGTGCAACTGCCCGCAGTGCTTAGCGATGCCAAAGCCGTTGAAAAGGCCTATGCGCG
>NZ_JAIXSV010000356.1 GCF_027484505.1 Asticcacaulis sp. | reverse complement strand
GGCCGTGGAACTGGCCATGGTTCGGTGAGACCAAGAGGCGTGTGAACGGCCCGAATGCGTTCAGCCTAGTAATTAATTGTACGAAAATATTGGCAGATGTGGAATTCAAAGGCGCCACCAAAAACAAGTATATACCATATATAGAACGAAAATGCGTTTTAACGATAGAAAAATTTTAATTCTGAACCCCAATAATAGCCAATATACTAAAATAATGAAGACAATACCATGATTGTAAAATTAAATAAAAAATATAATGGTATGCCAATTTTACCGGGTGCGATAGGTAGATCACGGGATACAGAAAATTTTCGTAAAGAAACTCTATATTCAAATCTCAAATCTTCTATATCATCCTCGTCCCAAAGATGTTGATCAGATATTTCTACAAAGTATATTTCACCAATTTTTACCATTCGCTCAAACATGACAAGCAGAATCACAACAGCAGCCATCAAAAGAAAGCTAATCCAAGTTTTACTATTAATTATATGATAATCTAAAGAATAGTTAACAGCCCTCGACGAATAAGTCACAAAGACTCCAAAAATCAGAAAAAATTGCAGCATGGAGAACACCACAATTAGACGAGAACAGAACTCTATACGCAACGTTAGGGCAGTTAGTCGATCAACTGCCTGCCTCAGCGTCGTTGTGGTGTCCCTTGACATTCTAAAGGCTCACATTCTCAAGCAACGCAGCAACAAACTCATCTCTATGAGTTTGCTTCAATTTATCATCATAGTACCCAGATAACGGTACTGTATGATAAAATAGTTGATTATGCGACGAATGTGGACAGAAACGATGCCTTAAGCGGGCAGCCGGTCCAAGTGCTTGGAAGTACGGACCTTCTTGATAGTATTTCAAGACCTCTTGATCGGCATGACCCGTCCACCAAAGATCCGCCTTCGTGACCACTGTCATGACCCACGCAGCGGCCCCTCCATCACCACAAAGCACATTGGTCCATTGCGACAACAAACTTATCTCCAAGTCGCGGCGGGATTGAAGATAGCTTGCGTTCGCAGATGCATCTACAACCGCCTTATCTTTGGGGACTGTTTCCTCATGAAGACCATAAGAAACAACATTTATGATGCCAAGTTTATCTTGACGAGCAGCTGTCAAAATAGCCTTCATTCTTTCATCTTTATAGACTTCATCCATCTGTCCGGGCGTATCCGTTATTAGAAATCTAATATTTTCAATCATTCCATCAACATCATGGAAACCAACTGTCCTGTTATGACGGCTTATTTGGGTACCCTCACCCAACAAATGCTTGATGAAGGATGATTTACCAGCACCTGATGCACCAAGTACCAGAACATACTGTGGGGATTTGCGTGAGAGCCATTCTACGACTCGCTCCAATGCCCCGGTCTTACGCAGTATCGCGGCGACCTCACGTCCATAGGGAATGAATGCCTCAATGCCTTCCTCAGTCATGATATCTACCCTGCCTTCTGATTTATCCCACATACAACTTCTATTAAAGTTTCTAAAATGGGCACATACGTCAATATAAAATGCGAATAACTCCCCAGTTATGAAGTTGCATACAAGATTAAAACTGGCCACATGACACTGTATATCATGGAATTCAATTTTAAAAACTATTAGAGTATTTATAATGTTTGGTTTCTGACTCTGAAAATGTCGAGATCTCAATAACTTTGGGAGTCTAGACACGACGAGGTCGTCGGACACTATGGCGGGGCGGCAGCCCCCCCAAACAGGGTTGACGCCGGCTTAACCAATCCCGTCCAATGGCTACAGCCCGCAGCCAGGATTGCCGCCATGTTCACCCGTCCCACCGACCCCACTCCCCATGCCCGCGCCGGGGCCGAGGCCTTGAAGCGGGGGGATTTTGCCGGGGCCAAGGCGGGGTTCGGGCAGGCGGTGGCGATGGGGGCCAACGATCTGGGCATCTGGCTGGGCCTGGCCTATGGCTGCCGGGGTGTGGGCGATGCGGTGGGCATGCTGGCGGCCCTGGATAAGGTGCTGGCACTGGACCCGCGGAATGTGCGGGCGCTGATCCTGAAGGGGGATCATTTTGGGGGCCAGGGCGACCACAAGGCTGCCACCTCCTTCTACAACAACGCCCTGCGCGCGGCCCCGCCGGCAGCACAGCTGCCGCCTGATCTGGTGGCGGAGCTGCGGCGGGTGCAGGGGGCGACTCAGGACTACGCCCGCCGGTTTGAGGCGCATCTGCTGTCCAGCCTGGAACAGGCCGGGTTCGGGGCGGATATGGGCGGCGGACGGTTTGGCCGCTCGCTGGATATCCTGTTCGGGCGGCGGCAGGTCTATTATCAGCAGCCCCAGGCCTACCTGTTCCCGGAACTGCCGCAAGTGCAGTTCTACGACCGCGCCGCCTTCCCCTGGCTGGAGGGGCTGGAGGCGCAGACCGACGCCATCCGCCAGGAACTGCGGGCCGTCATGCAGGGACCGGAAGCCTTCCAACCCTATCTGGAGGCCAGCGCCAACCGGGCGCAGGTGGACCGGTCGGGCCTGCGCGGCAACCCGGATTGGAGCGCCTTCTATCTGTGGAAGAATGGCGTGCCGCAGGAGGAAAACATCGCCCGCTGCCCCGCCACGGCGGCGGCCATGGACGGTATTCCGCTGACCGGCATCCG
>NZ_JAIXSV010000312.1 GCF_027484505.1 Asticcacaulis sp. | reverse complement strand
GCCAGACCGTCGAGCAGGGCGCCCGCAAAGCTGCGTTGATCTTTGAAACCGCGCGTGCCGATATAGTTCATTTTGTTACCATTTCTTAAAAGCATTCAAACCCTTCTTGCTTCGCGAAGGGATTGTCCGCTAATAGGCGCAAGGGTTTCGCCCGCGATAAAACCGTCGCGGCGGGCCTATCATTTTCAGACGCCTGAGAAAAGACTTTCCATGACGGTCGCGGCCATAAAATCGGACTTTCCGGCGCATATCGCGCAGGCGAAGCGCGTGACGCTGAAGGTCGGCTCGGCCCTGATCGTCAATCCGCAAACGGGCGCGGCCAATACGCTGTGGATGCGCGGTCTGGCCGAGGACGTGGCGCGGTTGCGTAAGGCCGGGGTTGAGGTGATGATCGTCTCCTCCGGGGCAGGCGCCTTGGGGCGGCGTTATCTGGGGCTCACCACGCGGCAATTGCCGCTCGATCGCAAACAGGCCGCCGCCGCCGCCGGGCAGCCGATCCTGATGCGCGCCTGGGATGAGGTGTTTTCCGAACACGGAATCAAGGTGGCGCAGGTCCTGCTGACGCGCGAAGATACCGAACGTCGCCGGCGCTGGCTCAATGCCCGCGAAACCGCGGATACCCTGCTCAAGCTGGGCGTTGTGCCGATCGTCAATGAGAACGACACCGTGGCGACCGAAGAAATCCGCTATGGCGACAATGACCGGCTGGCGGCGCGGGCGGCCATGCTGGTGCGGTCTGAGGCGCTGGTGCTGCTGTCGGATATTGACGGGCTCTACACGGCTGATCCGCGTAATAATCCCTCAGCGGAACATATCGCTGTGGTCGAAACCATCACGCCGGACATCGAAGCCATGGCCGGGGGGGCCAATGCCGCTGCCGGGGTAGGCACGGGCGGCATGGCGACCAAGATCGCCGCGGCGCGCATCGCCGGGGCCGCGGGCTGTTCGACCACCATCATGAACGGTCAGGCCTTGCGGCCCCTGTCGGCGCTGGGGCAGGGCGCGCGCTACACCCTGTTTGCCGCGCAAGGCTCATCGGGGGCGGCCTACAAGGCGTGGATCGCCGGGACGGTGGTGCCGGCGGGACAAATCCATATCGACGCCGGGGCCGCAAAGGCGCTCGCTTCGGGTAAGTCGCTGCTGCCGTCTGGCATCAGTTCGGTAGCAGGCCTGTTCGATAAGGGCGACAGCGTGTCGGTCCTGCACGACAGGCGCGAACTGGCGCGCGGTATCGCGGCCTACAGCTCGGACGATATTGCTGCCATTAAGGGCAGAGCGAGCAAGGACATTGAGACGATACTTGGATACACCTCAGGTGATGAGGTGATCCACCGTGACGATCTGGTGATGGTGTAGGATGGAAAATGTAGCGTCGCCTGTATTTGATTTCCTTACACTCACCATTCCTGTGCAGGGGATGCTCGCTATTTTTGTCCCGCATCTGTTACGGGGCAAATATCGGATGATTTCCGCGCTCAGCATCATCTCCATACCGGTTATTTTTTATTTGGTGGGTTTGGTAAATTATCCCAATCCTTATGCCCCTGAGCCTCCTGAAGACCAATGGTGGACTGTCTTTCCCCTTTTGTCGTTTTTGGCAATTGCCATTGGCTTTATCTTGTCGGCTGCCTATTTTGCAGGCAGGAAATTGATGCGGCGGTGGCTTTAGAAGGCCTGCCGCACCGCTGCCTAGCCCCTTATGTCTTTAATCTTAGACGGAACCGATCATGGACACCGCCGCCCCCTTTGACCTCTCCCAACTGATGACCGATCTGGCCGCCAAGGCCAAGGCGGGGGCTGAGGCACTGCGTCTGGCGGGGCCGCAGGCGCGCACCCAACTAATCCTCAGCGCGGCCAAACATATCCGCGCCCAGCAGGACGCTATTCTGAGCGCCAATGCGGCCGATGTGGAGGCGGCGTCACAGAAGGGTCTGTCCAGCGCCATGGTGGAGCGTCTGGTGCTCAATCCGGATCGCGTCGAAGCTATGGCCAGGGGCCTTGAAGAGGTGGCGGCCCTACCCGATCCGGTGGGCAAGGAACTGGCGCGCTGGGAGCGTCCGAACGGGCTCGATATTGCCCGCGTCTCCACCCCCATCGGCGTTATCGGCATCATCTATGAATCGCGTCCGAACGTGACTGCCGATGCGGCGGCCCTGTGTATCCGTTCCTCTAATGGGGCCATCCTGCGCACCGGGTCCGAGGCGCTGAACTCGGCCAGGGCCATTTTCGTCGCCTTTGAACAGGCCTTTGCCGAGGCCAATCTGCCCGCCGCCGTGCAACTGGTGCCGACGGCTGATCGTGACGCTGTGGGGCTGTTGCTGGGCGGGCTGAATGAGGCGGTCAACCTGATCATCCCGCGCGGCGGCAAGTCGCTGGTGGCGCGGGTACAGGCCGAAGCGCGGGTGCCGGTTCTGGCCCACCTCGAAGGGCTGAACCACACCTATGTCCACGCTGCTGCCGATGCGGACAAGGCGGTCTCTATTGTGCTGAATGCCAAGATGCGCCGCGTCTCGGTGTGCGGAGCGACCGAAACCCTGCTGATCGACAAGGCCGTGGCCGGGACCCTGTTGCCGCGTATCGCCCTGGCCCTGATCGAAAAAGGCTGCGAACTGCGCGGTGACGAAGCGGCGCGCGCCATTCAGCCGATGATGGCAGCGACCGAAGACGACTGGCGCACCGAATATCTCGACAAGATACTGGCCGTGCGCGTGGTCAATGGCCTCAGCGAAGCGGTCGAGCATATCCGCACCTATGGCACCCAGCATACCGAGGCCATCATCACCGAAGACCCGCAAGCCGCCGAAGCCTTCCTCAACGAAGTCGATTCCGCCATCGTCATCTGGAACGCTTCGACGCAGTTCGCGGACGGCGGGGAATTCGGACTGGGGGCGGAAATCGGCATTGCTACGGGCCGGATGCACGCGCGCGGCCCTGTCGGGGCTGAACAACTGACGACCTTCAAATATGTGGTGCGCGGCAGCGGTCAGACCCGGCCCTGAAACCGCTTCTCAATCGGGTTAACAGACCCGCCCTGAATTTTAACCGCCCTGTCACGCCTCTGTCTTCAAATCAGCTTAGGTCCTGCCCATAAAAACCGGGGTGGAGACCTTTGATGGATAACAGGTTGTTAACGCACGCCGGGGTCTTATGGGCACCGCAATATCAGGAGCCGACATATATGGCGGCGCAACCCCGCAAGCGCATCTTTCTGCCTCTGGTTCTGGGCCTTCTGGTCCTGATCGCGCTTGCCCTGATGTCACCGGGCGCGCAGTGGCTGGTATGGGTGGCGGTGGGTATCCTGGCCGTAAGCCTGCTGGTGACCTATAGCGAGTTGCAACGCCACAAAAACACCGTCGTACCCGATGTGGTGCCGGTTCCGGAGCGCGTGCGCGTGCAGCCGGAAGGGCCGAGCTTTCAGGAGGTGCTGCGCGCCATTCCTGATCCGGTGATGATCGTGTCGGGCATTGAGCCCAATGACATAGCTGGCCGCTGGATCGTCTTCGCCAATACCGCGGCCGTCGAAGCCTTCGGTATAGCCAAGGAGGGCGGTCTGCTCGTCTCTTCGCTCCGCTATCCCGAAGTGCTGGAGGCCGTCGATGAGGCTCTGTTCGGCAATATCGAACGCGACACGGTCTTCGAAACCTCCGGGGCTCAGGACAAGTTCTGGCGCGCCTGGACCTCGCCCCTGCCGGTGACCGAAGGGGGGCTGCGCCGTCTGGCGCTGCTGGTCATCCGGGACGAAACCGACATCCGCCGCATCGAGCGGATGCGTGCCGACTTCCTCGCCAATGCCTCACATGAATTGCGCACGCCGCTGGCCTCGCTGACCGGGTTTATCGAAACCCTGCGCGGTCACGCCAAGGACGACCTCAAGGCGCGGGACAAATTCCTCAACATTATGGCGTCGCAGGCCGACCGTATGGGGCGTTTGATACAGGACCTTCTGTCTCTTAGCCGCATCGAGATGAACGAACACGTGCCACCGTCGGGCGAGGCCGATATCTCGCTATGTGCGCGCGATGTAATGGACAGCCTCAGTATTCTGGCGCAGGAAAAGGGGGTCGCTCTTTCGCTTAAGGGGCCGCCACCGGGCCAGTACTTCCTGACCGCGGACCGCGATCAGGTGTTGCAGGTCGTGCAAAACCTTTCGGACAATGCGCTGAAATACGCCCCGGCCGGCTCGACCATAGACATCGAAATTTTCAATGACTGCACCCTCGAAGAGGCCTTTGGCGTGCGTGACCCGGCGGCGTCCAAGCTGGTGCTGTTAAGGCCTGATCAGCGCGGGGCCTGGTACACCGTGGTGCGCGTCACCGACCGAGGGCCGGGCATCCGCCGCGAATTTTTGCCACGACTGGCCGAGCGTTTCTACCGTGTTGAGGGCCAAAAATCAGGTGATCGGCTGGGGACGGGGCTGGGGCTGGCCATCGTCAAACACATTATCAACCGACACCGCGGGGCCCTTGGGGTCGAGTCCGTCGCCAAGCCCTCGGCGCTGGCGGATAAGGACCTTCTGCCCTATGGCGGGCTGGATGTCGCCCCGACCGGACCGGTTGAGACCTATACCAGCTTCACCGCCTGCTTCCCTCAGCCCGGTCGCTACAAGGAAAGCCCCACGGTTGGGTTTGTGAACGCGCGCTAAGCGAAAAATGACAGTTTTGCCGCTGTGAGCGGCATGGTGTAATAAGCTTGTCACAAATTCAACATATGGGCTTTCGGTAAGGAACCTTACGTCATGAACAATCACATCGTCAGAACCTACGGCGAAGAACTCGACCAGCTCAGCGCGGAAGTGATGCTGATGGGCGGGCTCGCCGAGGCGCAGGTCGCCGACGCGGTCGAAGCCGTGGCGCGCCGTGATGTGGCGCTGGCGCAAAGCGTCATTGAGCGTGACCGTAAGCTCGATGAGCTGGAACGTGACGTCGAACGCAAATGTATCCGCCTGATCGCCCTGCGTCAGCCGATGGCGGCGGACCTGCGCAAGACGGTGGCGGCGATGAAGATCGCCACCTCGCTGGAGCGCACGGGTGATCTGGCCAAAAACATCGCCAAGCGCTCGCTGGTGATCGCTGAGGCCGAGCCGATGTCGCCTTTGACGCGCTCGATTGAGCGCATGGGCAAGCTGGTGTCGTCGCGCCTGCGCGATGTGCTGGATGCGTATAAGTCCGGCAAGCTCGACATGGCCATGGCCGTGTGGTCGTCGGATACCGAGGTGGATGAGCACTATAACGCGCTGTTCCGTGAGCTTCTGACCTACATGATGGGTGATCCGCGCACCATTTCGGCCTGCACCCACATCCTGTTTATGGCCAAGAATCTGGAGCGGATCGGTGATCACGCGACCAATATGGCCGAACATATCCATTACGAAATCACGGGCGAAGACTATGTCGATGATCGCCCGAAAATGTCCACCCTATAGGGGCCATCAGGAACTGTCATGAGCGTAAAACCCTACATCATTATCGCCGAAGACGAAGACGCCCTGTCCACGCTTCTGCAATATAACCTCGAAAAAGAGGGCTATGAGGTAGGGGTTGCCATCGATGGTGACGAAGCCCTCATGATGATCAATGAGCGTCAGCCGGACCTGCTGGTTTGCGACTGGATGATGCCCAAGGTGTCGGGCATCGAAGTCACCCGCCGCCTGCGCGCCCAGACCGAGACGCGCAACCTGCCCATCGTTATGCTCACGGCGCGCTCGGAAGAAACCGACCGTATCCGCGGCCTCGATACGGGGGCAGACGACTATGTGATCAAGCCGTTTTCGATGGTCGAGTTGGTCGCGCGCATCCGCGCCGTTCTGCGTCGCATCCGTCCCGGCCTGTCGGAAGACCGCGTCATCTTCGGCGAAATCGTTATCGACCGTCTGTCGCACCGCGTGCAGCGTTCGGGCCGTGACGTGCATCTGGGGCCGACGGAATATAAGCTGCTCGATTACCTGATGCAGCACCCCAAGCGCGTGTTCAGCCGCGAACAACTGCTCGATGCCGTGTGGGGCAACGATGTCTATGTCGAAGCCCGCACGGTCGATGTGCATATTGGCCGCCTGCGCAAGGCGCTCAATGCCGATACCGACTACGATCCGATCCGCACGGTGCGCTCGGCGGGCTATTCGCTGGATATGCAGGGCTGATCGGAGCGCTTTCCAAAAAGTGTGATGCACTTTTTGGATAAAAAGCGCGTTAAACCAAAAAGTTAAAACGTTATTTCGGCTCAATTTGAGCGAAATAACGTTTTAACCGGGTCGGTCGCGGTTATTTCACCGATCTCTGTTACGAAATCGCATGGATGCCCAAAGCTTTGATGATCCGGAAGCGGTGATCCGCCTGGGCGGCCCCATGCCGGTCTTTATTCGTTGGATGCTGATCGGGGCGGGCGTGTTCGCCTCTGTGATGGTGGTGGTCGAACTGGGGCGGGGTCTTTGGCCTCTGTCGGTGCTTAGCCTGTTTTTCGGTTTCATTATCGCTGGTGGCCTCTCGGTGGGGCTGGCCTTTGTTGTGTTTGGCGTCTGGTCTCCGGATGAGCAATGGGAGATTCGGCCCGGGTGTTTCACCCTGACCGTGACGCGCGGGCGGCACCGGTTGCAGCGGCACTTTACCCCTGATGACTTTGAGGACCTGACGGTCGTGCGCGACGACAGCGGGGATGGCCCCGATACTTGGCATCTGTTGGCGCGGATACGACTCGATAGCCCGAACCTGATCCTGCCTCAGCAGGAAGCGGTTTTTGCCGGGCTGCGCTGGCTTGAGCGTTTCTCTGCACCGATGAGGGGATGGCACACTCGTCCTGTCTTTCACGACCGCCTGCGCTCTCCGTCCCTGACCACAGAGGCCGCGGCGCATAAGGCGCTGGCGTGCTTCCTGAGTGAATCGAAACGATTGCAGTAGCGCGATCGCCGGTACTGCCGGTATGGTGTGTGGAACGCACATCAGAGGGCCGCATGGATACGCCGCAAACCTTTACGCCCGCCGAGCGCCGGGTCACGGTCATCGCGTTGATGATCGTCTTCCTCCTGTCGGCTCTGGATCAGACCATCGTCTCCACGGCTATGCCGCGCATTGTGGCGCATTTGTCGGGGCTTGATCTCTACGCCTGGGTGACCACGGCCTACCTTCTGGCCTCGACCGTCATGGTGCCCATCTATGGCAAGTTGTCGGACATCTATGGCCGCAAACCGATTCTGGTCATCGGCGTCATCATCTTCATCCTCGGCTCAGGCCTGTGCGGTATGGCCGGAGAATTTGGCGACCTGCCCGTATTGGGCGGCGGCATGGTGCAACTGATCGTCTTTCGCGCCATTCAGGGGCTGGGTGGTGCGGCGCTGATGACCTCGGCCTTTGCGGTGATTGCCGACCTTTATCCGCCGCGCGAACGCGCCAAGCTGGGCGGGTTGTTCGGTGCGACCTTTGGTATTGCCAGCGTGGTCGGTCCGCTGATCGGCGGCTTCTTTACCGATATGGGTACGGTCCACCTGTTTGGTCTGCCCATAGCGGGCTGGCGCTGGGTCTTTTATATCAACCTGCCGCTGGCCGGACTGGCCCTGTTCATGATTCTGGTCAAGACGCCCAAGCTGCTGCATCGCACGGGCGGCAAGATCGACTTTGCCGGGGCCATTCTGCTGCTGGCGACCTTCCTGCCATTTCTGCTCGGCTTAAGTCTGGGCGGCACAGACGGCTGGACCTCGCCGCTGGTGCTGGGCCTGTTTATCGGTGCGGCCATTGCCCTGATCGCTTTTCTGGCGGTTGAAGCCAGGGTGGAAAATCCCATCCTGTCCCTGTCTTTGTTCCGTAATCGGACTTTTGCCAGTGCCAATCTGGCCTCGGTGCTGATCTTCATGGCCTTTATGGGGCTGGTCTCCTTCCTGCCATTGCTGATGCAACTGGCGCTGGGCCAGTCGGCCACCACTTCGGGACTGGCCCTGATGCCGCTGACAGTGGGTTTGATCGCCTCAGCGACGGTTTCGGGCTTTCTGGTGCATAAGTTCGGCAAGTACCGTCTGATCATGCTGGGCGGCGCGGCCCTGACCGCCCTTGGTGCCCTGTGTCTGGCGACGCTTCCCAACACCGCCGGGGTGTGGGACGTGGTGTGGCGCGTCGCCCTGATCGGGATTGGTCTGGGGCCGGCGCAAAGCCTGTTCAATCTGGCGGTGCAGAACGCCGTTGAGCGCCGGGAGTTGGGTGTAGCGACCAGCGCCGGTCAGTTTTTCCGTCAGATCGGCTCGACCATCGGGGTGGCGGTCTTCGGTGCGGTGCTAACCCACAATCTGATGGTCATGGCCCCGAAGGCCAGCGCGACTCATGAGCAGGTTCTGTCCTTGGCCGAACTGGAACGCATGGCACTAGCCAGTCAGACAGAAATGTCTGTTCAAGGGGCGGGCGCACGGGCACCTCTTGATCCGGTGGCGCGTGATACCATCTCAGACGCCATCAAAGGCGTGATGTTTGCCGGGTTTCTGGTGTCGATTCTGGGGCTTCTGGCTACGACCCTGATCCCGGAACTGCCGCTTACATCCTTCCGCGACCCGGAGCCTTTGGGCGAAGCCCCCGGTGAGCCCGCCAGAGAGGCGTCACCGGAATAATTCGAGCGCGATGCCTTGCGCCGATTGCCTTCGCTTCCCATCCTGAGTAGGAAGATGATACAGAAAAAAGGTTGAGCAGATCATGGCCTTAAGCCCCCACATTATCGACGGTTCCGACGCCACCTTCGTCACCGAGGTGCTCGAAGCCTCGCAGACCGTGCCGGTCATCGTCGATTTCTGGGCGACCTGGTGCGGGCCGTGCCGGCAACTGGGCCCCGCACTGGAAAAGGTCGTCACCGAGGCCAATGGCAAGGTGAAGCTGGTCAAGATCGACGTGGACAAGAACCCCGTCATTGCCGGTCAGTTGCGCGTGCAGTCCATCCCCACCGTCTATGCCTTTGTCGGCGGGCGACCGGTCGATGGCTTTATGGGCGCCAAGCCGGAATCGGAGCTGAAGGCCTTCATCGAAAAGCTGGGCGTCGGTGGTGACGACGGTGCGCCGTCGATCGACGACGCACTGGCGCTGGCGGCACAATCGCTGGAGCAGGGGGATCTGGGCGGTGCCATGGAGGCCTATTCCTTCGTGCTGGATCAGGACCCGCAAAACCTGAAAGCCATCGCCGGTGTGGCGAAGATGTATATGAAGGTCGGGGAGCCGGAACAGGCTAAGGCCGTTCTCGATCAGGCCCCGGCGGATGCCAAGGATGCTGATATTCAGGGGCTGCGGGCGGCGCTCGAACTGGCCGATGGCGCGCCAACAGAGGTTGATGGCCTACGTGCGCGTCTGACCGCCGACCCCGCTGATCATGCGGCGCGCTACGATCTGGCGCGTGGTCTGGCCGGGCAGGGTGAACTGCCCGCGGCGATTGATGAGCTTCTGTTTATCATCAAGGCCGAACCCGACTGGGAAAATCAGAAGGCGCGCGAGTATCTGTTCAAGATTTTTGCCGCTGCGGGTCAGATGTCCGACATCACCAAGGCCGGGCGCCGCAAGCTGTCGTCGCTGCTGTTCAGCTAAAAGGGAAGCGCATGTCTGATATCGAAATCGAAACCCCGGCCAGCGACTCGCCCGTGCCCGACACCTCGGAAATCGACCCGCGTCTGCTCGAAGCGCTGGTCTGTCCCGTGACGCGCCGTCCCCTGACCTACGACAAGGTCGCGCAGGAACTGCTGTCGCCAACCGCCGGGCTGGCCTTTCCGATCCGTTCCGGCGTGCCGATTATGCTGGTCGATCAGGCCCGGCGTTTCGAGCCCCAAAAGACTTGATTTCAGGCTTAAGTTTCTGTTTTTTGAGATGAACGCCTTGTGAGGCAGACGTGTCTGTCTCTGTCAACGGACGCGCCAGACGCGGTACTGTCATCGGTTCCGCATAGTCCATCAGGGACTGCGATTGCTGTTCGAAGCGGTCTGTCATGGACCCCTCCTTTCAATCTAGAGCGGAATGATTTCTACTGGAATCATTCCGCTCAAGCCGCCATTGAGGCGGCGGCCAAGGTGGCGCAGCCACCGCCCGGCGAGGGGCTAAACAAAAATCCAGATCATTATGTTTCTACCAGAAATCATAATGATCTAGCCCACCCTGACAGTGATGATCTAAGTTTTCACTATGCCATCAGGTCCATTCGCATAAGCCTGATGTCAGAAATTTGCGATTTAAATAAAAATTGCTTATATGGTCGTCATGTTACCGACCCTGCGCCAGCTCCAGTACCTCAAGCTCCTTAATGAGCACAAAAGTTTCGTCGCTGCCGCCGAAGCCGCTTTTGTGTCACAGCCCGCCCTGTCTTCCGGCATTGCCGAGCTTGAAAAAGCCTTGGGGGTGCGCCTTATCGACCGTTCGCGCGGGCAGGTCATCATGACGGCGATTGGCGAAGACGTCCTGCGCCGCGCCGAGGACATACTGGCGCGCGCCGAAGATCTGGTAGAGGCGGCCAAGGGGGCCAATCGGCCGCTGGCCGGGCGTTTCCGTCTGGGGGTCATTCCCACCATCGCGCCGTTTTTGTTGCCGCAGGCCCTGCTGAAGTTGCGGCAGGAGTTTCCGCAGTTGCGCCTGTTCCTGCGCGAAGATCAGACCTCACGCCTGATCGCCTCACTGAAAAGCGGTAGTCTCGATGCCGCAGTGATCGCCCTGCCGTATGACCTGAGCGGGCTCGACCACGCCTTTATCTGCAAGGACGAGATACTGGCGGTCATGCCGAAGGACCATCCCTTGTCGCAGCAGGATGAGGTCGAGCCCGAGGCGCTGAAATCGGCGGAGCTGATCCTGCTCGAAGACGGGCACTGTCTGCGCGATCACGCCCTGGCGGCCTGCCAATGGAATGCGCCGGGCGCCGGCGATGTTAATCAGGCGCTCAATGGCGGTTTCGCGGCGACCTCGCTCAATACGCTGGTGCAGATGGTCGATGCCGGACTGGGCGTCTCACTCCTGCCCGAAATGGCGGTGGAATCCGGACTGGTCGAACGCTCCTCTGTGGCTATCCGCCACCTGCGTTCCGACCACGCCTATCGCGACATCGTCGTCATCTGGCGCGCCGGGTCGTCGCGCTCGGCAGAAGCGCGCCTGCTGGCCGGTGTGATCGGGAAGACCTAAACCGGTTCGCCGCGCAGCAGCTTCGGCAGGTCGCCCGTCGCGCCGCCGGCATCTTCCATAAAGAAGCGCCGCGCCGGGGCGATATTGTTGACAATGCCCATGCCCAGATCGCGCAGCGGCCGCACCAGCGGATTGTTGTTCGAGAACAGGTGCACGAAGGCGTCCATGATCATCGAGGTCGAGACGTTTTCAAAGCGCCGCCATTGCGCATAGCGTTCCAGCACCAGCTCCGACCCCAGGTCTTCGCCCAGTCGCGCCGCTTCGATGACGACCTCGGCAAAGGCGGCCGCGTCCTTGAGGCCGAGATTGAGCCCCTGACCGGCAATGGGGTGGATGCCGTGCGCCGCGTCACCCAGAAGGGCGATACGCCCGCGATACATGTGCTCAGCCAGCGCCATCGACAGCGGATAGATGAATTTCGGGCCGGTCAGTTCGACCTCACCCAGAAAATCGCCGAAGCGCTGCATCAGGTGGGCGTGGAACAGTTCGGGCCGCACTTCCAGCAGTGCCCTAGCCTTGGCATGGCTTTCCGACCAGACGAGGCAGGCGCGGTTATCGGTCAGTGGCAGTATGGCGAAGGGGCCTGACGACAGGAAATACTCGTAGGCTACGTGGTTATGCGGGTATTGCATCTTCACCGTGGCGACGACGGCGCTTTGGCCATACTCGCGGCGGATGGTGCGGATGCCTGCGTGTTCGCGCAGGCCCGATTTGCGCCCTTCGGCCGCCACGGCGACGGGGGCGGACAGGGTCTCACCCGTGCTGAGCGTCAGGTGGATGCGGGTGGCGGTTTCCTCGATCCCCGTGACACTGGCCGGGCAGATGACGTGGATACCGGCCTTTTGCACGGCCTCATACAAGACCGCCCGGATATGGCGGTTTTCCAGCATATAGCCCAACGGCTCATTGCCGGAGCGGTCCGAGATTTCTGCGGCATTGAAATGCAAAAAGAAGGGCGACGGTCGCTGCGTCGATGCGCCCGGCAGGTGGGCGTCGGTGACCATGATCTCGTCCATGCGACAGGCGAGGGGCTCCAGTGCGTCGCCCACACCCAGGGCCTGCCATTGGCGGAAACAGGAATAGGCGATGGCCGAAGCCCTACCGTCAAAGCTCGGTTCTACCTGCTCAGACAGGGGTTGCCGCTCGACCAGTACCGGTTTCAGTCCGCCCTTGGCCAGAGCCAGAGCCGCGGTCATACCGGCCATACCGGCCCCAACGATGATAAGATCAGCCTGCGTGTTCATGGCCTCAGTCTAGCCTTTGTCAAAGAGGGCTGCATTACAATTATTTCAGTAGCGACCCCATGCCGCAATTCTCTATGCTTTATACCAACGGCCGAAGAGGCTGACCGCCTCCGGCCGTTGAAAACTCGAGACTGTCTCATATGTGTCAAAGACATGAGACAGTCTCGAAAGGCATACCAAGAGTCATTTTCAATGACCCTCGGTATAATACGCACAGGGGAGGACTTCCGATGATGACACGCCGGCATATGCAGTCGCTGATGACCGCTTTTGGCCTGATGGCCGGGACGCGCGCTCTGGCGGCAGACAGCCCATTCCATGGACGCTGGACGGGCGTGCTCGTGGCGGGGGCGGTACGCCTGACCCTGCGGCTGGAGATCGACGCCAAGGGGGCAACCCTGTTCAGTGTCGATCAGGGCAATGCGCGCATTCCGGCCTCCAGCGTCGCCATCGAAGACGAGCGGATCAAGCTGGCCTTTGTCGCGATCAAGGCGACTTTCGAAGGCACGCTGACGGACGAGCGCCATATCGACGGCACCTTTACGCAGGGTGCTCCCCTGCCGCTGCGCTTCACGCGGGGTGAGGTGGCTGAGGCAACTCCTGAGCCCGTCTATCCGCCGCTGACGCGTGAGTTGCTGAACGACAAGCGGCTGGCGGCCTACACACCGGGTATGGCGGCCGCGTGGTCACGTGGCACGCATACCGAAATCTTCGCCGCCGGGGCCCGCTCCAGCGAAGACGAGATCGCCGTGCAGATGGAAGATCAATGGCATTGGGGCTCTATCACCAAGTCGATGACGGCGACCCT
>NZ_JAIXSV010000196.1 GCF_027484505.1 Asticcacaulis sp. | reverse complement strand
TCACCCCTAAGGCCTGCCATTGCGCGCGCTGATCATCCATGCCCGTCACGGCGATCACCGGTGTCTCGCGATTGGGCCCGTCGGATTGACGCAGGGCCGCTGTGGTCTGAAGCCCGTCCATGCCCGGCATGATCATGTCCATCAGGATCACATCGAAGCGCTGCACCGCGGCGATGTCCAGTGCCTGCGCCCCGTTAATGGCCATGACGGCGCGCCAGCCGAGCGGCTGTAAAAACAGCGACGCCAGACGACGGTTGACCTCATGGTCATCAACGATCAGGACGGTACGAGCGGGAGAGTCTGACATGATACGTGTACGGAAGATAACCAAACCTCCGTACACTCTAACCCAAGAACCTTAAGGATCGCTCTACTTTACGGTTTCATCCACCGTGGCGCGCGTCACCGAATGATAGAGCGGCCGGGCCTTCGCATAGACGCGCCTCGCCATATCCACGCCCCAACCCTTTTGCCCCATCAGGGCGGCATAGAGCGGGCTGACGAAGCGGCGGCGGCCCTGCGAGGTCAGGAAGGTTTCCAGCGCCGGCAGGGCGGGTTCATAATGATGGGCGATGGCCAGTTTCAGCCACGCAAACAGGATTTCCGAATTGCGCGAGCTGGTGAAGGCAAAGGCCGTATCGAGGTCCTTCATCTGCTCAAGTGACAGTGTCTCCGGCAGAGACTCGATGAAATGCTGCCATTCCTGCGTCACCCAGCCCTCGGTGACCAGAGACTTGGCCGGGGTGCCCTTGGTAAAGGCCTCGACCTGCGTCTCGACGCGCGCAAAGGCTTCCGATTGCGGCTTGACGGCGTTGGACGGCAGGCCGGGTTTATAGAGCCACTCATTCAGTTTCAGGCGATCCTCCGCACCCGGATCACCCTTGATCAGAGTTTCGCGCAGGTCTTCGACAAAGCCCGCCGTGGTCATGCTCTTGAAGGCATAGCGCGTGAAATAGCCTTTGAGCCACGCATCGAACTTCTTGCGGCCATAGGTCTGTTCCAGCAGGCGCAGGAAGGCGGCACCCTTCTCATAGGGAATGTCCGAGAAGCCATCGTCCGGGTCGCGGCCTTTGAGGTCCGTATGCAACTGCGTCAGGCCCGGTTCCTTGATGCTGGCCAGCGTCTCCTGAAGGCTGCTGTAGCCCAGGCTTTGCAGCATGAGGGCGCGGTCCTTACCGTACATCTCCTCCATGATGCGGTTTTCAAAATAGACGGTGAAGCCTTCATTGAGCCAGAAATCGTCCCAGGTGGCATTGGTGACGAGGTTGCCCGACCACGAATGCGCCAGTTCGTGCGCGACCAGCGACACCAGCGACTTGTCCCCGGCCAGAATGGTTGGCGTGGCAAAGGTCAGGCGCGGATTTTCCATACCGCCGAAGGGGAAGGAGGGCGGCAGGATCAGAACATCGTAACGACCCCAGCGATAGGGGCCATAGAGTTTTTCGGCGGCGGCGACGAACTTTTCGAGGTCTTCCAGCTCGCTCGCGGCGCGGACAATGGTGGCCTTTTCGGCATAGACGCCGGTGCGGTCGCCCGTCGGGCGGAAGTCGATATCGCCGATGGCCAGCGCGATCAGATAGGGCGGTATGGCCTGATCCATCTTGAAGCGGAAGGCGCGCAAAGTCCCGTTGCCGGGCACAGCCTCGCCATCAGGCGTCAGCATTTCAGCGCTCATGACGGCTTTGAGCGGTGTGGGTACACGGATGATCGCGCTATAGGTTTGGCGCACCATCGGGGAATCCTGCGTCGGAATCCAGGTGCGGGTCAGGATCGACTGCCCCTGCGACAGCAGGAAGGGATATTTTTTGCCTTCGGTCTGCGATGGGTCGAGCCATTGCAGGGCCTGCGTGTCGGCGGTGGTCTTGTACTTCACGACCACCTTCTGCGCGCCCTGCGGCAGTTCGATGGTCAGCGGCGCGCCAAAGATGGGGTGGGCCGTGCCCAGCGTGTATTTCAGGGGTTCGCCAGAGGCATCGGTGACGCCTTCGATATCGAGCGCCTTGACGTCCAGAATGACCTGCTTGGCCGTCGGCGCGGTTTGAAGCGTCAGGGCGGCGGTGCCCTTCAGCACCTTGGCGCGAAAATCGGCAGTAAGGTCGAGATCGACGTGGCGCACACGCGCGACATTGGGTTCGGCATAGGAGTGGACATCCTTAGCGCTGCGCACCAGAGCCAGAGGCGCGGAATCGTCCGAGGCCGGCTCGACCTTCGGCTCACAGGCCGTCAGAAACGTCGTGCCCATCAAGGCCGCCATCAGGCCGATTGTCGTGCGCCGGTCCGGCACGAAACCCTTAGTCCGCATATCGCAACTCCATAAGACAGTACCCCCTGAAAAGGTTTCAGGGGGCACCATATGGATCAGTTAAAGCGGAAATGTGTCGTCTTCACAATGCGGAAAATTCAGCACGGTTGAGACGGGTTCCCCGCCCTCAGGGCTGATTTTAGCCGTTGCGCGAACGGCGCTTCAGTTGCGCGCCTTCCGAGCGGTTGACCGGCTCATTGTGGTGGGCGCGCGGCTTGGTGTTGGTCTTGCGACCGCCCAGCTTGCCGCTGGCCGACTTGCCAAACGGCTTTTTCTTGCGCTCATCGAAGCGGCGTTCACCCGTGGGGCGTTCACCCGTGGGGCGCTCGTTACCGCGTTCCGCCGCGGGACGGGCCGGACGGTCGTCAAAAGAGCGGGCTTCGCCACGGGCATCATCGCGCTTCTTGAACGGACGGTCGCCCTTCGGCTTGTCAAAGCGGGGCTTTTCGCCGCGCGGCCCGTCGAAACGCGGCTTGTCGCCAAACGCGCGCTCGGCTGCCGGGAAGTCGCGGGCGGCCTTGACCGGCGCGCGCTCAGCGGCCATCGGGTCGTAACGCTCGGTGCGTTCCGGACGCTCATTGCGGGCCTGACGCTCGGCACGGTTACCGAAGGCGTCCTT
>NZ_JAIXSV010000083.1 GCF_027484505.1 Asticcacaulis sp. | reverse complement strand
AGGGTCGATTTGAAGACGTGACGCATGGCGGGCTCCTTTAAGAGAATGATCTGCGGTAAGCGTAACTATAAGAGTTACGGTTTCGACTGACAAGAGGGGGACGCGAAAAAATAACGAGATTACCTAATACGACTCGTTGGCGCACAGGTTCACAGTTTCGCCCGGAATTGTCGCTTTTACGTGACAGGACGCAGCAATCGGCAAGAAGGGGGCGTAATTGTGACGGCTGCAACCTTACTGTCATAAGCTTTGGTTAAGCGATGGATGTTCTGTCTTAATCCTCCAGCCAAAGGAAGCCGTCCATGACCGTCCTGCGCCTTGCCTCCGTTTCCGTTGTGGCTCTGTTGCTGGCTGCGCCGGCTCTGGCCCAGATCCAGACCCAGACCCAGACCCAGACACAAACAACGCGTGGCTCCGATGAGGCCAGCGTGCCGGAAATCGTGGTGACGCTGCAAAAGCGCGAGCAGAAGCTGCTCAATGTCCCGGCGGCGGTGACGGGCCTCAGTGCGTCCTTCCTGACCGATGTCGGCGTTACCGATTTTGCCGAACTGTCGCTGTTTGTGCCGGGCTTTGAGGTGCAGGATCAGTCGCCGAACAATCCCGGTTTTGTGATGCGCGGCATCACCTCCGATTCGGGTGCGGCGACCGGCGAAGCGCGCGTCTCGGTGTTTCAGGACGGTGTGTCGATCTCGCGCTCACGCGGGGCCTATGTCGAACTGTTCGATCTCGATCGCGTCGAGGTTGCCAAGGGGCCCCAATCGACCCTGTTCGGGCGTGGCGCTCTGATCGGGGCGGTCAATATCATTCAGGCCAAGGCCAAGCCGATGCTGGACGGCAAGGCGGCCATCAGCGTGGGCGACTATAATTACCGTATGGTCGATGCCATGGTGAACGTGCCGCTCAGCGACACGCTGGCCGTGCGCCTGTCGGGCCGCACCAAGCACCGCGACGGCTATACCGAAAACCGGCTGGGGGGCGAGGACTTCAACGGTCTGGGCAGCGATGCCCTGCGCTTTACCGCCGCCTGGCGTCCGACAGAGACCCTGCGTTTCGACCTGATCACCAACTATCAGAAGGATTCGACGCCGGGCACGGGCTTCAAGTCGGGCACCTTTACCCCGACCGACCCGAAGACAGGGGCCGTGATCGGCGACCTGTCGCCGACCTCCGGCGCGGCTCTGGCCAACGGGGCGGGGTTCAAGAACCGCGATCTGGGTCTGGAGCGCACCGTCACCGGCACCACGCTTCTGGGCGAATGGCGTCTGTCGGACGCCTATCGCCTGTCGTCGATCAGCGCCTATCGCCGCTTCTCGGCTTCGGAGGTGTTTGACGCCGACGGCATGTCGCTGCCGCTGCTGGCCATCGCCGAAGACGCCAGAGGCAAGCAGTGGTCACAGGAATTGCGCCTCAACTACGACGCCGGCGGGGCGGTGTCGTGGTTTGCGGGCCTGAGCTATTTCAAGGAAGAGGCCTCGACCGCCGTACCCATGCAGATCAATGAGCGTCTGGCCGGTCTGTTCCTCGGCAACGCTCTGGCGCGCCCGACGCCGCAATCGCCCGCGGTTCTTGACGCGACGGCCAATGCCGCTTTCGGCGTACTGTCGCCCTATGTGCTGACCAACCACCGCGAATCCTCGACGAATTTCGGTAAAACGGAGTCGGTGGACGCCTATGCGGATCTCACCTGGCGCGTCACCCCCAAGCTCGAACTGAGTGCGGGCGTGCGCTATACGCAGGACGATAAGGTGTCGGGCTATGCCGCCTCGGTGGAAAACCCCTCGGCTCTGGCAGCGGCGTCCAGCCTGACCCCGGTCATCACCGCTAATGTTCAGGCGCAGGTGACGCAACTGGTCACGCAGTACGTCACCGCGACCGGCACGATGCCGTCGCAGGCGCAGATCAACACGTGGACGGCGCAGGTAACGCCGCTGGTCGTGCAGGCCGTCGTCGCCGGTATGCCGCCGGTCGGCATCTTCAAACAGCCGACGCCGGGCAATGGCAACCGCATCGATCAGAGCTTCTCGGACGACGGTGTCACCTACCGTCTGGTGGCGCGCTATGCCTTCAGCGATACGGTCAACGCCTACGTCTCGGCGGCGCGCGGGCGTCAGCCCAAGGTGCTCAGCGGCGATTCGGGCAGCACGCCGCTGGCCGCGCCGAAGTTTACCTATGCCGACGCCGAAACCGTCGATAGCCTTGAACTGGGTCTGAAGACGCGCCTGCTGGACGGTCGTCTGAGCTGGGATACGGCGGTCTATGGCTATAAGTACGAGAACTTCCAGACGCAGGTGGCGACCCAGAGCGGCGGCCTGATCACGGTCAGCGCCGGGGAAGCCGATGCCTATGGCCTTGAAACCCAGGCCTATTACCGCCTGACGCCGGGGGCCGACCTGTTTGTCACCTATGCTTACAGCCACGCCCGCTTCGGCAACGGCCTTTATGAAGGCAACCGCTTCCGTTTGAACCCCGACCACAGCCTGTCTCTGGGCGGGCGCTTCAAGTTCAGCACGCAAAACGCCCGCTTCTGGTTCACCCCGACCTATACCTGGCAGTCGGAAATCGTCTTTGACGACAATAACGACCTGCCGAAGTATCAGCCTGCCGTGGCGGGCCTGCGTCCGGTGGCCGACACCAAGCAGGACGAGAAGCAGGACGCCTATGGCCTCCTGAACCTGCGCCTCGGCTACGCACGGCTGAACGCCCCGTGGTCGCTCGAAGTCTACGCCGACAACGTCACCGACGAGGCCTATATCAAGGACGCGGGCAATACGGGTGACAATCTCGGTATCGCCACCTTCATCGCCGGTGAACCGCGCATGGTTGGCGTGACACTGCGCATCAATTACTGACTTCTCTCCTCCCTGCGGCTTTGCCGTGGGGAGGTGCCGAGCTTGCGAGGCGGAGGGGGGCGACGCGGCGCTTAACACACGCGTTATTGTTGAAGCTCACGCACTGGACTCCCCGCGCCTGCCAGTTGATAGCGTATCAATTCAGATGCCTTCGCCATGTGGATAAGTCTGTGAACAAAACTGTCACGCAGGCGCAATAACCCTGTCACCGAAGCGGCTTATGGCCGGTCCTGTACGCACGGCAGGGGACGGCACAGATGAGCGCGACGTATAAGGTAAGCCGCCGCAAGGCACTGATGGCCTTCGGTCTGATGGGGGCGGCTCCGGCCGTCTCCGGGTCCGGTCAGGCGCCGATCAAGGGCGCGCACTTTGCGCACGGCGTGGCGGCGGGCGACCCCTTGAGCGACCGCCTGATCCTGTGGACGCGCGTGTCGGGCCTTGAGGCCGCCACCGAAGTCGTGTGGCAGATCGCCGAACAGGCCGATTTCCGCAAGCTGAGCGGCACGGGGCGTGTCATCACCGACGCCGGGCGCGACTATACGGTCAAGGTCGATGCGTCGGGTCTCAAACCGGCCCAGACCTATTATTACCGCTTCGTCTGTCAGGGCGTGATCTCACCCGTCGGTCAGGCCAAAACTCTGCCGATGCAGACCGATCGCGTCGTTCTGGCGGTGGCCTCGTGCTCCCTGTTTTCCAACGGCTATTTCAACGCCTATCGCGCCATTGCCGATCTGAAAGAGGTCGATGCCGTCCTGCACCTCGGCGACTACATCTACGAATACGGCGCGGGCCTGAATGATTATGGCATGGGCAATGGCCGCCTGCTGGGCCGGATTCCTGAGCCGCCGCACGAGATCGTGTCGCTGGCCGATTACCGCACCCGTCACGCGCAGTACAAGGCCGACGCCGACCTTCAGGCGGCGCACGCCCGCGCGGCATGGATCTGCGTCTTTGATGACCACGAAATGTGCAACGACCCGTGGATGCACGGGGCCGAAAACCATCAGCCGGCGACCGAAGGCGACTTTGATGTGCGTAAGGCCGCCGCGCTGAAGGCCTATCGCGAATGGATGCCCATTCGTGACCCGCAGCCGGGTATGCTATCCGAAGCCATCTACCGCTCCTTCCGTTTTGGGCAACTGGCCGAGCTGTTCATGACCGAGACGCGCTTTTTGGGGCGCACAAAGCAGCTCGACTACCAGACCGATCTCAAGCGCGATGCGGCGGGCAAGGCCGATTACGCGGCCTTCCGTGCCGAACTGAACGCGCCGTCGCGCGAACTGCTGGGGGCCACGCAGCGTCAGTGGCTTCAGACGGGTCTGAAGGCCTCGGTGGCCGATGGCGTGCGCTGGCAGGTGTTCGGCAATCAGGTGGTGATGGCCAAGGTCAAGGGCCCGGACCTCAAGGCGCTGTACGGTGAGGAACGCATTGCAGGCATGCTGAAGATGCTGCCGCCCAATGTGGCGGGTGTTATCGGGCCGATGATCGACCTGTTCAGCCAGAGCGAAGACCCTCTGCCGCTCAATCTCGACGCCTGGGACGGTTATCCGGCCGAACGCGAGCGTCTCTATGGCCTGATCCGCGAGGCCAAGGCGCGTGCCGTCGTGCTGTCGGGCGACAGCCATCAGGCCTGGGCCAACCAACTGCACGACGCCAAAGGTGAGCGCGTGGCGGTCGAACTGGGCGTCACGGCGATTTCGAGCCCGACCGTGTGGTTCGATCACCTGCTGCCCAATTTCAGCCTCGCCAAAGTGCTGGCCGATCAGAATGACGAAGTGCTGGCCGCCTCGACCGACCGCAACGGCTTCGTGCGCCTGACCCTGACGCCGGAAACGGCGACGGGCGAGTGGGTGTCGGTTTCGACCATCACCGCGCGCGACTATCAGATCACGGTCGATGGCACCTTCGCCGCCGAGGCCGAGGCCGATCGCGTCGGGCCGCTGAAGGTGATTTCTGTTGTCTGATATCAGCTTCGGGCTTGATTGTAGTCAGTCCCTGCCCATCTGGGGTGAAGTGCCGCACCGGGCACCCCTAAGAGACTGTCCATGACCCAGATACCGCCTGTTTCGATCTATTCGATGACCGTGCCCGTTCTCATCAACGCGATGAAGAACCTGACCCATATCCTCAGCAAGGCCGAGGCCTTCGCCGAAGCCAAAAAGATCGACCCGTCGGTGGTCATCGAAGCGCGTCTGGCGCTCGATATGCACCCGCTGCGCCGTCAGATTCAGTCGGTGTCGGATACAGCCAAAGGGGCCGTGGCGCGCCTGACCGGCACGGAGATCCCGTCCATGGCCGATACCGAGACGACCTTTTCTGAGCTGAAAGACCGTCTGGCTAAGACCATTGCCTATATCGAATCCGTCGATCCGGCTCTGTTTGACGGTGCCGAAAGCCGCGACGTGGTGCTGAAACTGCCGAACCGCGAAATTCCCTTTACGGGCTACAGCTATGTGGTCGGCTTCGTCATTCCCAACCTGTTCTTCCACGTGACGACCGCCTACGCCATCCTGCGCCATTATGGTGTCGAACTGGGCAAGACGGACTATCTGCGCGGCGGGTTGTAAGCACACTTGCCACCCTGCGGGGATGAGTTTAGCCTCCTGTTTTAATAACGGGGGGCTTTTCTATGAAATGGGCTATCATTCCTTTAGCGGTTTTCGGCCTGTGTCTGGCTACGCCTACGGTGCGCGCAGAAGAGACGCCGCAGTCTCATTTTCTAGAGCGAAATGATTTTAGGTTGAAGCATATCCTGAGTTCGTGAAGTAGTTTGCGCATTCGTGTGGAGGAAAGAAGTCAATGAGTTTGCCGATCTTTCTCCAGACGTTTTCCTTGGTT